>JAOUOQ010000006.1 GCA_029880275.1 Candidatus Aminicenantota bacterium
ATCTTATACCGGTGAGCTATCTCCACCACCGGCTTCAGCAGGTCGTTAATAAAGGGAGCATGGTCGGTCTGGAAATAGACACCCGGGAGGCGCCTATTGCCGGCAATGGGATGCGGGCGGTCGCCTCGGTTTTGAAACACCCTTAGCAAGATGGTGTTGATTCCATCGCTCTTTATCCCTCTTATATACTCCTCTATCTCTGCCGGAGAGCTTCCTTCTACAAAAAATATCTGAGCCGCCACCATTCTGGCATTCTCTTGCGAAGGGTTTCCCTGGCATAAGGAGATATGGTTCAAACGATTATCGCTCACCCCGGCACAACGAGGTGAGGACGAGGATAATACGATAAGAAGCGCAGAAAGGACTATGATAAGAGCGAGCTTTTTCATTTATCTTAAATAGTTCCAGGCATCCTGCGAGTATTTTTCTTCGCAGAGCTTCTGTGCCACATCCCTCTCTCGGTCGGTCAATTCCCCCGGGAGCAGCTTTAATCTGAGGGTCTTCTGAAAGGATGCCACTAACTTCTCTATCAGCTCATCAGGGGACACCCTTCGCCGGAGAATCTCCTTGATGGAAGTAACCCTTTCGGGGAGCTTCATACCCGGCTGTTGACCGGTTGCTAAAAGGAGAAGCCGAGGGTCAAAATCCAGCAGAATAGAACCATGCTGAAGGAATGAATTCCTCTGCCTCTTCTGGGCACTTCCTACCAGTTTCTTACCCTGATAGACCAGCTCGTGTCTTGAAGGGGAATAAAAGCATGGGGAACGGGTCATAGGAGAGCTTGCCGAGCGATGCCCTTCTCCTTTGCCTGCCAGTTCGGCTGCAATCCCCAGGGAGGTATAAGCTCCCATTATAGCGCGGGATAGCAGAAGGTAGGTCTCGGAAATAGCACGGCAGAAGGGTGGAATATCTGTGCAGGCGACCACGCTGTAGGTTACCTCTCTATGATGGAGCACGGCCCTCCCACCGGTGAGCCTCCTCACCACCTTGATTCCCGCACCTCGGCAGTAATGGCGGTCTACTGCCTGAGAACTCCTCTGAGCATAGCCGAGCGAGAGGGTAGGAGTGCACCACTGATAGAAGCGGATGGTGGGAAAAAGCGCGGGTTCCTCTCCCCGCTGGCATGAGATGAGGAGTGATTCATCTATGGCCATGTTGAGGAAGCCGCCAGTAGGTTCGTTTACAAGCAGTCTTCCCACGCTGAAAAGGGCTTCAGCGGAGATAGCTAACTCAGGCTCCCTATTCTCCTCCATATGCCAGCTGCCAAAAGAGGTGCTTTCTCCTTAAAAGTGTTTTTCCATAAAGCCCTCAAGGAGGTCAAAAGCCTTATTCAATACTTCCTCAGGAGCCAAAAAGACCACTCGAATATGCTTGGTCCCCTGGCGCTCCCCAAAACCTCCTCCGTGCACTACTAATACCTTCGTCTCATACAAGAGCTCCTTGACAAACTCTTCGTCCGAGATGGGTATATCAAGGCGGGGAAAGGCATAAAACGCTCCCTCGGGCTTGACACAGCTTATATGCTTGATGGAATTGAGCCGCTGGAAGGTGATGTCCCTCCTTCTATGCAATCGCTCCATCATGGAGACCAAATGAGAGCGGTCCCCCTGCAAGGCAGGTCGGATTGCAAACTGCTCAGGATGGTTGGCGCAAAGCCTGGCTCGAAGTAGCTTTTGCAACGCCTGGTCATATTTTTTGATAGTCTCCGTTTCCCCGGAGAGAATACCCCATGCCAATCGCCATCCCGGAGCCAGATAAACCTTCGACATCCCACCAAAGGTCATCACCGGCATATCCGGATTCAGAGCGGCAATGGAGATGCTTTTTTTGTTATCATACACGATATCGTTATATATCTCATCGGAGAAGACCATCAGATTGTATCGGCGGGCAAGCTCAATTATTTTACGAAGGGTTTCCTGGCTATAGACAGCGCCGGTGGGGTTATTAGGATTGATGATTACAATCCCTCTGGTCTTTTTATTGATTTTGCCCTCAATATCCTTGAGGTCTGGCTCCCATCCTTTGTCTTCATCGAGATAATAGGGGTTTTGTTCCGCTTCCAGCTTAGCCAAGACAGCGGGGTATAAGGGGTAACATGGGTAAGGTATAAGGAGGTTCTCTCCGCGATTGAGCAACGCTGCTAACGCCAGCTCTATTCCTTCACTCACTCCCGCGCAAATAAATATAGTGCAGATATTCTTGATGCCTCTCCCCTGTGCATCCGACTTAATGGCATCGACCGCCTCATTAATCCCCAGTGATGGTCCATACCCATTGAACCCTTTCTTCATAGCGGCGCATACGCTGTCGATAATATGAGGAGGAGTTTCAAAATCAAATTTGATGGGGTCTCCTACATTGAGGTGCAATACCTCAATGTTCTTTCTTTTCAGCTCTTGGGCGAGGAGGACGATGTCTCTTATGGCGTATTTAACCCCCTCGGTTCTAAGAGCAGGAGTAATCTCTTTCATAATCTCTCTCCCATTCAAATAGCTAAAGGGCGTAGGCTATTCTTTTTTAGTTGGAGGAGAAGGGGGTTCCTCGGTTTTTGGTGGGATAATCTGTTTAACCTCTTCTTTTTTTTCTTCAGCAGGTTTTTCCTTCTTCTCAGCTGGAGCTGGATGCTCGCCTGTCGGACGCATATCTATGTTCCCTTTAAAATGACCCCCTTCGGATATAACGATATTCGGTGTGCTAATGTCCCCTTCCAGATGCCCGGTGGATAAAATCTCTACCTTTTTGGTAGCATTTACATTGCCTATCAATTTGCCTGCTACCGTGACCGACTCTGCGGATACCTCTGCTTTAACCACCCCTCCTCGGCTTATTATAAGGTGCTTATTTAATTTTATTTTCCCATCTACTTTGCCTTCAACCGATACATCTCCATTCCCACCCAGCTCACCTTTTATATAGACCTTTTGCCCTATCACTGCATCTGTCTGCCTTCCGCCAGGGGGTTGCTCTACTCCCCTCTTTAGAGAAAAGTTAAAGGAGGACTTATCTTCGTCTGGAGTAGATGAACCAAACTTATCACTTCCCTTTTTCGAAAAAATGCCAGTCATCATCAATCACCTTACTGTTTAGATAATTTTAAATTTAAAAAACAATAAAAATTGGAGCGGGTAACGGGATTTGAACCCGCGACTTCAAGCTTGGGAAGCTTGCACTCTACCACTGAGTTATACCCGCTCATTCCACATAAATATTAGCATAAAAATCAGGCTTGTCAACCCCCACTTAGGGGAGCTAACAAGGTAGACACAACGCTCTTGAAGCTAACCAAACAAAGTTGTCAGTTTCTCTCTTACTGCCGAGCAATTGACATCAAAATGCCATTATGTTACTATTTTTATGAATTTACAACAGATATGCTGTTTGAGGTATGGAAAAAGCCATTTTAAACAAGCTCAAAGAAAGAAGCACAACCGTATCCGGACCGGACGGGAACCCGCTGGCGGTTCTATCTCTCTCTGAGAGGGACAGCCTCTGCCGCTATTTCCGTCTATCCCCCAGAGAAGTGGAGCTGCATTCCCTCGAGGCAGGCATTGTGCCGCTTCGCTATCTTAAAAATATCGGAACTCTTAGTGTTGAAGGGCAGCGAAGGCTTCTATCCTCTAAAGTAGCTGTGGTAGGATTGGGTGGACTGGGTGGGCTTTTAGTGGAATTGCTGGCCAGAGTGGGAGTGGGAGGAATGCTGATTATCGATGGTGACCGCTTTGCAGAGGATAATTTAAACCGACAGATTCTTCTCCATGAGAAAGGTATCAGCCTTGTAAAAGCTCGCCTGGCGGAGAAGAGGGTGCGAGATATTAATTCAGCCATTGAGGTCGAGCGGTGGGAAGGCTTTGTGACCGAGAAGAATGCTCTGCACCTGTTCAGCTCCGTTAATCTGGTCTGCGATGCGCTTGATAATATCAGCTCCCGCTTGCTCCTACAGTCTACCTGTGAGCAACTGAATATCCCTCTTGTTCATGGAGCGGTAGCTGGCTTTAGCGGGCAGGTTACCTCTATCTTTCCCGGCGATGCCTCCCTTTCAATAATTTATGGGGAGAAGGGGATTGCTGTAGAACGAGGAACCGAGGTAGAAGAGGGTATTTTGTCGGGAGCTGTGGGGATGGTTGCCTCACTGCAGGCTCAGGAAGTAATAAAGATATTAACGGGCAAAGGGGCGGCTCTACAAAGAAAATTGCTGGTTATTGACACCGAGCGAGGAGAGATGAGGTACATTCAACTGCAGCAGGAGGAAAAGACATGAAGGTCATGGTCAAAGGCTTCGGGGCAGTTCGCAAATATGTTGAGGAGAAAGGTAATAATGTCTTTGAAGTTGATGATTTATTCTCGGTTAGAGATATAATCAAGCACCTGAAAATTAACCCCGACCTTGTTGCTCTGGTAACGGTCAATGGAGACCGGGTAAGCAAGGATTTTCATCCCAAGGATGGGGATGAGATATTTCTTCTAAATATGGTTTCCGGGGGTTAATCCCGCTATACTATCTGTTAAAGCCTTCCTCTCTTTTTCAAATCCGCAACTACCCATTCCAGGCCAAGCTCTTTCAACTTATCCTCTGTGGGTATCCCATTGGAGTTCCAGCCCCGCAAGCGATAATAGTCGTCCAGCAATTGCTCCACATCCTCAGGGGACATCTTGGCACCCTTGGTGGGTCCGTCGGTGACGGGGTCCTCAAGGAAGCGAGCAGGGGGCTTATCCCAGGAGCGTCCAAAATCTGGCACCTCTCTTACCCAGAAGCAGCGGGTCAGATTCCACACCCTTTCAGCTGTCTTCAGCATATCCTCCCAGCTTAAGTCAAATCCTGTAATGGCATTGAATAGCGGGGGATAAGTCTCCAGGGAAAGACCAACCTCAACCCACTGCAATCGACAGGCGCCCATAATATCAAATAGAGGTCGGATATGCTGGAGTAGGATTACCCTCTCTGCTTTCCCTTCTATCTTGTCCCTTCCTGCTTCAATATCATAGGTTATCGCCCAGGCTCTATTATGATGGGCGCCGATGTCGGCGGTCATATAAGCCAAAGCCATGGCAGGGGCGCGATGGAATTCGTATCCACTTATCTCTAACCCTTTCACATGGCAGGCAAACTTCTCACTCCCCTGTCCCAGCTTCTCAGAGGCATACTTTACCCCATGGGAGAGAAGCTCTCCAATTTTCTCCTGCTTACCCATTAACTCAATGAGGTGGAAGACCGATTCGGAGTCGCCAAATTTAAGACTTACCCCACCTGTATCCTTCTCGGTTATTATTCCTTTGTTAAAGCATTCTATAGCGAAAGCAGCGATGTTTCCTGCCGAGATAGTATCCAAACCCATCTCATCGCAGAGGTAATTGGCGTAGGCGATATCCCGGATGTCGTCCAGTCCGTTGTCGCTGCCGATCATAGCGATGGTTTCATATTCTGGTCCTTCAACATAAAACTCTCTGCCCTTGGTCTTCACATGGGAATACTTGCCGCAGGCTGTGGGACAGGCGAAACAGCACTTGTCGGTGATGACTATTTCCTTTCTCATGGTGGGTCCGGATACCTTCTCCCAACTCTTCAGAAAGCCACTGGAGAAGTTTCTGGTAGGGAAGCCACCTATCTCATTGACCCATTCCACCACTCCCGGGGTGCCATAATCGACCCAGACCTTCCGCGCCGGGCTCTCCCTCAGGAATTTAAACATTTTATTGTAAGCTCTACGATAGGATTTTAAGTCAGCCACAGGAACTGACTTGGTCCCATGCACGACGATGGCCTTCAGATTCTTGGAGCCCATCACCGCTCCTACCCCGGTTCTGCCCGCTTGCCTCCCCCAATCGTGATGAATACAGGCGATAGGAATCAACCTCTCTCCCGCTGGTCCAATGGTAGCAATCTGAAAATCTTCGCCCAGCTCGTCTTTTAAGTCTTTCTCGCAGGTAATCGCTCCCTTACCCCAGTGAGGTTCAGCGCTTCGGAGTTCCACCTTGTCGTCGTCGATGAAGAGGTAGGTAGGCTTAGGAGCCTTCCCCTCGAAAATAATGAGATCGTAGCCAGCATATTTCATCTCCGCCCCTATCATACCCCCTACATTGCTATCGCCGTAGGAGCCGGTAGCCGGAGATTTGCTGGCAAAGGTTGCTTTCCCTCCACCGGGGACAAACATACCGGTCAGCGGACCGCTGATGAGGAGTAGCTTATTTTCATCTCCTAATGGGTCAATTCCAGCAGGCACCTCCTTATAAAGGACATAGGAAGCAAAACCTCTGCCCCCGAAATAGTTTTTAGCCATCTGGGTATCCAGAGGTTCTTTTTTTATCTTGCCTGTGGAAAGATTAACTCTCAATACCGAGCCACCATAACCATTCATACTCGGCTCTCCTTTAAGCTAAATATTCATTCAAAAATAGCGCCCGTGGGGCAATAGTGAACACAAAGCCCACAATAATCGCATTTGAAAATGACATTCATACTCGGGTGTGTGAAAATAACCCCGTAAGGGCAGGCGTCAACACAGAGAAGACAGTAGTCGCACTTCTCTTCGTCAACTTTGTATACACCATTGTCTTTATAGATTGCTTCAGTGGGGCATGCGGCAGCGCAGTCACCGCATTGATTGCAGACATCTATGTGGAAGTGCCCTGGGCTGGGGAACTTGCCCGCTATCCTCAAGGCGCCCTTTTTGGGATTTGTCTCCCTGAAATGGCACATGGCGCATGCCAACTGGCAGATGTGACAACCGGTGCACAAAGCATCATTAGTCTGAAGGGTTTTAATAGTCATAGCATAAAGCCTCCTTCATTGCTTCCCTCTTAAATAAGAGCTTGTGTAAAGTCGCTGATTATTTTCAGGGGAACGATAAAGAGACCCTCACCTAAATTGAGGGGTTCTTACAAAAAGACCATCAGTAACCAGCAGATAAGGATAACTGAAACAGCGCTGGTGTAAAACAGGGGGGCTCTTGAACTCTGCAGATAATAGAATTTTTCGCGCACCTTCCTGCCTAATCTTTCGCCCAGGCTAACGGCTAAAAAACCTCCCAGGGCGGCGAAAGAGCCTTCAATACCCGCATGGTTCAAAACTCCAGACAGACCGCGAGATGGCCAGAAAGAGTAAGGAACGATGTAAGTTACCACAATGACAAACACAAGATAGCTAAGGTAGGCTGAAAGACTTCCTATAACACCCCTCTTTATGCTGTTCTCCCTCAATCTTTTGTCCAGATAACTATATACCACATCAAAAGTAGCTCCCTGCAAAATCACAGCGAATAGCTGACAGGGGAAGAAGGCCAGACCGAGAAACTTATAAAGCCCGGCTATTCCCCCTATTATGGCTGAAGAGCCCCTCTTATTGTAAATCATCCGTGCCACAGCCAGCGTTAAGAATCCCACTGCGGTGAGCACGGGTGATATGGGACTGAAGTTTACCATTTTCAATGAGTCGTGAAGGAGTACCTCTAACCCACCCCAGATGGAACCAAACAGAAGGATAATAAGCCAAAATTTTTTATCCTTAAGCACAGTCGACCTCCTCCTCTGAAATTTGTTTAGAACCTGTTTTATCATTTTAGCCTACTTTTTACCGAAGTCAAGACTTTAAAATTTCAGCTTGCCCCCTATAGTGAAAGTCCTCCCCCTCCAGGGAAAGCCATACTCCTTCTGATAGTCCTGGTCGAGGAGGTTATCAACGGCGACAAACACCCCCAGACTACCATAGAGTGGATAGTCCCCTTTGATGCTCCAGACCACATAGGAAGGAAGGGCGAACCTTGTGGCGCCAGAATAGTAATAAGAATTAGCTCCATAGGTAATCTGATTGGTGAGCTGTAAGCCAAAAGCAAAGGCATAGCGCATTTCTAAGTTAGCCTTGTGCCTGGGCCGGAAGGGCAAGTATTGGTTCAGGTCTAAATCTTTCGCCTGCAGATAGGTATAATTAGCTCCCAGGGAGAGCCTTTCCCCAATGCTCCTATGGAAAGAGACTTCACAGCCCCGCATTCGGGCTTTAGAGATGTTCTGAAAAATCCTGCTGCCATCTGGCAATCGCACAAGATCAATGAGGTTGGATACCTCATTCCAGAAGAGAGCAAAGTCAAGAGAGAGATTAGAGTAGTCGGCAACAGACCCCCCTATCTCCCATATAATACCCCGCTCATCCTTTAACTCAAGATTACCGTATTGCGAGCTGTAAAGCTCATGCATGAGGGGGAATCTTGTCTTCCTGCTCACTGAGCTTCTGATGGTGAAATGCGGCTTAACCTCCCATCTTATACCTAATGAGGGATTCCAAGAGGCAGCCAACCCACCCACATCTCCCTTATAGAGCAGGTCTATGCTTGCTCCTCCTACCAGGGATAACTTCCTGGCGAGCTCCATCTCATCTTCCAAGGAGAATGAGACGGTAGTCTGTCGATATCTCGCCCAGGGATAACCGATGTCGTCCCTGGTGTTAACCTGATCCCTTTTGACATTTAGCCCGGCGCTTAATCTGTTTTGAGAATTCAGGCGATAGGTAGAGAAGAGAACTAATCCACTGGTGTCATTGCTATACTCGCTCTCCCAATCTAACTGCTGGTACTCCTGGTTGATATAGCTATCCAGGATGTTATTGTATTTGTGGAAGAATCCCTTGAACTGCAGGCTAAATTGCTTGGTGACAACTACTCTGCCTGTGAGGTCGATGTAATATTTCTTCCAGTCCTTAAATCGCCAATTACGGGGCTTTGAGGCATAGATATCCGGAGGGATACCGTACTCCGAACGATAGTAGCCCAGCGATAAGTCGTAGCTCTGCCTTGATGAAGGATTATAGCCGAGCTTACCATAGATATTAAAGCGGCTGTAGTCGCTGTTATTACGAAGTTCTCCTTCCTCGTTCTGAGCTGGCTCAAATTGCTCTGATAGAGGAAACCCATCGGACCTGCCGTAGCTGCTGGAGAGGAGATAGGAAAACCTCCCTTCGGCGGCATTATGACTCAATTGATAGTATTGAGTGTTGCCATTGGCGTAGGAGGTCAGGAGTTCGGTGCTTGGCTTGCTGGCGCCCTTCTTGGTGATGATGTTTATCACCCCGCCCAGGCTGTTGGGACCGTAGAGCACCGAAACTCGCCCCCGAACCACCTTAATCTTGGCAATGTTGTCTACAGGAAGCTGGTTTAAATCGACTTTACCAAAAAATGGCTCATAAATTGGCATACCATCAAGGAGTACTACGATTCTGCTCTGGTCAATCCCTCTTATGTTCACTGCAAACTCGTTTTTATTACCCACAGTGACATCTACACCGGGCAATAGCCGCAGAGCTTCGGCTACGGTAGTGGCATTGCTGGCTGCTATATCCTCAGCAGTTATCTCATTGACAGTAGCCGTAGTCGAGGTTATCTCCCTTTCGGCGGTAACGATAATCTCCCCCAGGAAAAAGCGGGGGAGCTCCTCTTTCTTTTTCTCTTCCTTTTTCTGCTGGAACGACCACAGAGAGTTAGCTTGAAGGAGTATGCTAAGAAGAAAAAAGGCAATTAATATAAGTCGATAGGCAATTTTTCCTGGCAACATTTTTTCATCCACTTTTAACAGCTTTAGCTCATCAAAATATCTCTTTCAGGCGGTCTCTGACCAATTCCAGAAGCTTTTTGGTAATTGCTGCTCCTGCCAGCTCTGCCCTCCCCTCTCCTTCTGCAAAGATGGCAAAGGCAATCCGGGGCCTGGGTATGGGAGCCAATCCGATGAGAATGGCGTTTAAGCCCTTTGATTTTTCTCCTGCGGTGCCTGTCTTAAGACCAAAGGTCAATCCCTCTATCTTCGCCCTCCTGCCTGTACCTCGAGGATTGTCGACCACCTCCGTCATCATCCAGGAGAGCTTCTCAGCCACTTCCCGGCTGGCAATACTGAACAGCGGCTTGGGCTTCTGCTCCCAGAAAACCTTGTCCTCTATATTTTTCTTGGTTTTCAGCAAGAAGGGCTTCATGCATATCCCCTGGTTTCCTATCGCCGCTGCAATCAGGGCGGCATGGATGGGGGTAATTCTGAGGGGATGGAGCCCTATGGAAAGGTTCACAACAGGAAGCTCCTCTGCTATGAGAATTTCGCCAAGATTTACTGGTATAAATGGAGAATCAAGCTTGGTATCAAAACCGAACATCTTCAGTTCCTGCATTAAGGTCTCCCGCCCAAGTTTTAAGCCCAACCGGGCAAAGGTTAGGTTGCAGGACACAGCTAACGCCTCCTCTATATCTTTCACCTCACCATGAGCCATCCAATCGTAAACCAGCCTCCCTTCCAATTTGATAGGCTCCCGACAGTTAAAAGGGAAAAAAGCGCTGAAATCGACATTCGCTTCCAGACAGGCGGCAAGGGTGACCATCTTTATGATGGAGCCCGGCTCATAATACCGCTCAAAGGCTATGTTCTCGGATGATGGGGGACTGTTAACCACTGCCAGAACCTCTCCGGTGGTAGGCTTTACCACCACCAGAGACCCTCGATAGCCCTTAAATGCCTCGTAGGCAGCTTTTTGCATCTCTCTGTCTAGGGTGAGATATACCTTATTCCATCTATCCTTAGAAGTAAGGTATCTCTCCACCCCAGAATCAGAGGGAAAAGAGCCTAAAATTGAGGAAAACTCTTCATTGAGAGAGATACGCAGACCATCCGAAATCCTTAAACCAGCAATAGGTTCTCCATTTCGGTCATAAAGATAGTAGCTGCGGTCTGTGTCCCTTTTCTGCTGCAAGAGGGCCATCTGGGCATCTATCCTTGCTCTCAGACGGGGGACCCGATTGGCAAGCTGGAACAACTCCTCTGCACGGTCAAGCTGATTCAATCCATTGTAAGCCACGCCCAGGTAATAGTTGAGCTCGAGTTCCGAGCGGTATCGCTTGAGATACTCCCCATAGATTTGCGCTGCCTGATAATCACCTTTATCCAGCAGGCTGCTGAAAACGGGCTGAAAATCGAATACCGACCGCTTAACCCTCCTGGTAGCTGCGGAGCTAAAAAGGGCCTCTGCTTGCTGATAATCACCCTCCATAAGCCGGGAGATACCGAGAGCTTCATAAGCCTCCTTCCTTCTGATGCGCATCTTTTCTACCTGGGTGAACTTTTGCTGTGCCGCTGAGAATTCTCCCTTTAAGAGGAGTTCTCTACCTCTTCGAAGCTGAAAACCGTTCCACAGGTCAAAAGCTAAATAGAGCAGCCCTACCAAAATGATAAGCCGGACAACTCTTTTTCTTTTCAGGCGGAAGCTCCGCTTATTGTATCCGGGAAGGTTCTTATAATCTATTTTCATCATTATCCACCTTGAAACATAGTACCGTATTATAGAAAAAATTTGACTACAACCTCGTCTCCGCGCTGCAGTTTGAGGAGACTGACAGCAGGCTGCATATAGCTCGTTATCTCCAGCAGACCGAAGCTATTGAAAAGGAGGAATAGTTCCCCCTTCTTTCCCTGGGCATAGGTCTCTACAAGCTTTCCTACCTGCTCACTTCCTACTTGGAGGACGAATTTTTTGCCAGAGCTTTTCTTCAGCATCTTCTCAAAAGTAGCTCTGTCAATATTGGTAATGAGATTGCCGAATCTATCTATGTGGATAATAGCCCCCTTCAAGGTGGACTCATCAGATTGAACAGGAGCCGGAAGTGAAAGCCTGACATAGTCCTTAATCGGTGCTCCAAACTTCAAGGGGTCTATTCCAGTGGAAAGCCAACCCGCAGCCGAGGCAAAAATATCCCTCCCATGAAAGGTGTGGCTTATTGTTGAAAGAAAGTATCGCTCTGAGGTTATGGCAATAACTTTCTTGAGGGATTCTTCACGGTAGATATAAGAGAGAACACCGTTGTCAGGAGCAATAAACCGATAGTTATCTCCCACCGCCAGGATGGGGCGACGGGAAGTTCCCACTCCGGGGTCCACGACTACCAGGTGGATGGTTCCAGGGGGAAAGTATTTATAGGAGCTGTACAAGACGAAAGCGGCTTCCATAAGGTCGTGATTAGCTATTTCATGGGAGATGTCGGCAATTGTTGCTGAGGGATTGATATTAAGGATAACTCCCTTCATTACGCCCACGAAAGGGTCTCTAAGACCGAAATCGGTAGTCAAAGAGATTACAGCTCTTTTCTCCTTGCTCATTTTTATCCTCTTAAATTAGCAAATTGAATATAACGAAAAAGAGATGGCAAGTCAAGGGTAATCCCCTCTTAGCTTTAAGATGATTTAATGATGAAGATACCGTAGTCGGACTACTCGGAGAAGGCTTTCGGGCTACATTTACAATTGACAATCAGAGGCATTCGTGATAGAAGATAGGTTGTTACAGATGAGGAGGTTGAAACCCTTATTGATATAAATTTAATTATCAGCTAATTAGCTTTGTGCCAGAATTAAAGAGGTGAAATGGAAAAGAAAGGAACAAATCAGGTACCCCGCACCCTTTTGCTGGTGCTGCTCGTCTTCTTTTTAGGGCTTGCTCTTACCACTCATAAAGAGCATTTTGTTCCCGCTCAATATGCTGATGAGAGCACCTACCGTGCGGCAGCGGAGAGCTTAGCCTATGACCTTGACCTGCAATATACAAGAGATGACCTAATAAGGTATTCAGAGACCTGGCCACCGGGTCCTCTCGGAATACTCCTTCAGACTGCCCCAGATGACCATTCGAAGCTCTATTATGCCAAGCCCTTCATATATCCCTTGGCGGGAGCTATCCTCTTTCGCCAGTTGGGGGAAAACTCTCTCATGCTGGTGAATTTCCTGTGCTTCTTCCTGATGATTTACCTCGGATACCGCTTCCTATTAAGACAGAACAAACCTCTGATGGCGTTACTGATTGCGGGGGGCTATTTTCTCCTTTCGGTGTTCTTTGTTTACAACTTCTGGTTTCATCCCGAGATTTTCACCGCTTTTCTGGTCTTCATGGGACTTTTTTTATGGCTGCGAGAGCCCTCGGCGGAAATGAAAAAAAGTGAAGAAAAGGGAGCTATACCAGGGTTTCTTATCTCGCTGGTCGCCGGAGAGCGGAAAGACTTTCTGGCGGCCGCCTTCCTGGCTATGGCCACCTTTTCCAAGGTAATAAATGTAGTTTTCATCGGACCTCTTCTGATAACTTATGCTTTAAAGAGGAGGTTCTGGCACTCGTTCAAAATTGGAGTGGTCTTCCTGGTCATATCAGGAATTCTGTTCTTTATTAGTTATCTTTTTACGGGAAACTTCAACCCTTATGGTGGTGAACGAAATAGGTTTGTTACTCAGTATCCCTTTAAGTATCCAAATTACACCTTTGACAGCCTTGTCTCAGTAACTTCCACTGCTAAATCTGGGCTCGTCTTCGCCTTTGAGGTGATGCTTCGCAATCTTTTCTACTTTTTCTTTGGAAGATTCACTGGATTTATCTACTATCTGTTCCCTGGGGTATTAGCTATTTTCTATTTTATGCTAAACAAAAATAAAGGAGGAGCCAAGATATCTCTATTGTGCTTCGCATTTCTTTATATACTAATCACCATTGTAATGATACCCACTAATTACCACGGAGGAGGAGGCTGTATTGGCAACCGCTACTTCTTAACCGCTTACCCGGCATTCTTCTTTCTTATAGGGAGGGTGAAAGAGAAAAAGGGGTTGCTCATCGCTCTTGGTATGGCTGCGGTATTTTTATCCCCGGTTCTGGTCAATCCTTTGATTGCATCATTCCGTCCCGGCATCAATGCCACCAGGTTCCCTTACACAGCCCTCCCTTTGGAGCTTACCCTCACAGAATCTCTTCCTACTAATGTCGATCCCTCGAGGTTTGGGATTCGCTTTCCTGGATATCTTATGTATTTTGTGGACTACAACTCCTGGGTTGAAGGGAGCGGCTTCTGGGTCAAGGGGAGAGCCAGAGCGGAGGCGATTTGTAAAACCAGGGATAAAATTAGCTCTCTATTAGTGAAAGTATCCAACGGAAGGGCAGAAAACGAGGTTGAGCTCTTTTTCGGAGGGCAGAGGGTCAAGCTCTCCCTTAAGCCCTCGGAGACTAAAAAGTTAGTCGTAGACAATCCCTTACCCTTCGTTTTCAGGGATGCACTATATTATAGAGTGAAAATAGCCTCTTTGTCAGGCTATATTCCTCGATTTGCAGGGGAGAAGGACGACAACAGATTCTACGGATGCCACATCTCCTTCTCCATCGATGAGACCGAACTGGCACAATATTATGCTGAATCTCAGCAGTGGGAAAGGGCGCTGCTCTATTGGAGAAGAGAGCTCAGGCTTCACCCCCAAGACCCATTTCTTGTGCTTAACTTAGCTACAAGCTTGCTGAACTCGGGCAATCTGCTCCAGGCAGAGGAGTATCTTGAGCGCCTTGGGGTAATGTTGTCCTCATTTTATAAGCGGCTGGGACAATCCATAGCTCAGCAAACTGATTCCTTCCAGGGTGTCTATCGGATAGATACTGAGGCCGCGCGCCCAACTTTCCGCTTCGAAGCGGAAGCTTTGCAGCGTAACACTGGCGATGTCCTGGAGGTAGAAGGGAGTTCTGGGGGGAAGGTAGCTAATTATAAGCCTGGAGCCCACCAATTAGGATACCTGATATATGGTTCCTTTATAAATCTCCCCCGAGGAGAATATGTGGCTAAATTCACAATAAAAATGGTCAAAGAGAAGGAGGAAAAGGGGGAGATTCTGATAGATGTCAACGCCATCAAGCAGCCAAATCAATATCAGCTGAACAGTAAGCTGATAAAAGCAAGGGAGCTACCTTTAGCATCCGAAGGCTTCCAGGAGTATGAGCTTCCCTTCTCTCTCTATAGAGAGACGACAGTGGAGTTTCGTGTAGAAGTGCTCTCCCCATTGGCCACCTGGGTAGACTATATTGACCTGAGCCCCAACTATGACTCTGTAGTAAACTCATTGCTGAAAGCATCCACTAAAAATGAAGGAGAGACTTCGAATTAGACAATAGAGGGTTTCCATGGAGGCAGTAAGCATCGTCGTTCCGGCATATAATGAGGAGGAGAGTATCCTGGAGCTCCTTCAGGGACTGAGCCAGTTTCTGGTGGAGAGTGATATACATCATGAGGTCATCGTAGTTAACGACGGCTCAAAGGATAGAACAGCAGAAATAATAAGGGGAAGCGGGCTTCGGGTTGAGCTAATAGAGCATAAGCGGAATCGTGGCTACGGCGCTGCCCTAAAAACGGGGATAAAAAATGCCAAATACGATTATGTAGTGACCATCGATGCCGATAGCACCTACCATTATCAAGACATAAAAATACTCCTGGAAGAAGCTGCGGAGAACGATATGGTGGTCGCTGCTCGCACTGGTCACCATATCAGCATTCCTTTTATTAGAAGACCAGCAAAATGGGCTATCACAAAATTGGCTAATTACCTGACCGGAGAGCATATTCCAGACCTAAACTCAGGATTTAGATTGTTGAAGAAGAATATTGTCAATAGATTTTTAAAAATTCTCCCCAATGGGTTTTCATTCACCGTTACCATCACCTTAGCTCTGTTAACCAATAACTATAACATCAAATACATTCCCACCAATTACTATAAGCGGAAAGGGAAATCCAAGATAAGACCTATCAGGGATACCCTAAATTTCATCCAGCTAATCGCTCGGACGGTATTATATTTTGACCCCTTGAAAGTTTTTCTTCCTGTCAGCGTTATTATGTTTTTTGCCAGCGCAGTGGTTTTCTTTTACAGCCTGTTCTTTATGGACAAAATAAGAGACACCACCGTTTTACTCCTTTTCTTAACCGGCATCATACTGCTGGCTATCGGTATGCTGTCTGATGTAGTGGTCAAAACTAAATAATGAAAAGATAAAAACGCGTAGTTGAATTACAAAGAGCGATATTCCCTTAATAGGAAGAGAGGTTTCAAAGACTTCTCGAATATAAAAGCCAAGTACAGCTGCCATTATTGTGGGGCATGCGTGGTTGTGTGTCCCACTCAATGCCTTCTGCCCGCTACCCCAGGTCATGAGAAAATAATATGGGACAGGGAACGATGCATCTGTTGCAGCCTCTGCTTCAAGGTCTGCCCTGGCAGGGAGGTCGATTATCCACAGCTCGACAAAAGGATGTTCCAGCCAGGAAAGAATAGTCATCAGTATGACAGCGAAATGGGAGGCTTTCTTACCAATTATATTGGCTATTCAAAATGGGAAGATATAAGGCGTCGGGGGACATCGGGCGGTGTGATTACCACAATGCTCTTGTACCTGCTGGAGAAAAAGGAGATAGATGGGGCAATAGTTGTCGGCTTCAAAAAGGAGGCCCCCTGGCTTCCAGAAACAAAGCTCTCCAGGAGACGTCAGGAGATTATCGCCGCCGCTCAATCAAAATACGCCATCTTTTCCCACCTCCCTATCTTGAGGCAAATAGAGAGTGAACAGGGGAGGTTCGCTCTGGTAGCCCTCCCCTGCCAGATTAATGGGCTTAAGAAAATGGAGCCTTACCAACCCCGACTGAAGAAGAGAATCGCCTATATCTTCGGAGTCTTTTGCGGTTATAATATGGTTTACGAGGCTACCGAGTTCGTCCGCAAGAAGTTCGGTATTCAAAAGGAAGATATCAAAGAACTCAGATACAGAAATGGGCTATGGCCCGGGGGGATGACTTTCTACCTCAAGGATGGAAGTATAAAGAGTATTGATGATTTTCACTATCACTATCTGAACGCAATATACCTCCCTCACCGCTGTCGTTATTGCTGGGACTTTTTCGCCCAATATGCCGATCTCTCATTTGGCGATTGCTGGCTTCCTGAACTTTACACCGACAAATCCGAAGAGAATATAGGATGGTCCAGCATAATAGCAAGGACTCCCAAAGGAGACTCTCTTGTAACGAAGGCTATTGAGGACAAATGGATTGTCGCCAGAAAGGTGAGCAAAGAGAAAGTGAAAGAATCTTTTCCCTCTATGCTGAAATACAAAAAAAGGGGAGTTTTTGTCCGTATGGCTCTCCATCCTTATTCCCCTCGACTTGTGGGCATTCGTAAGCCGAAAATCCCTTTGGCGGAATATCCCTACCATGTCCTATATTATATAGTCCTCCTTATCGGGGGGAGCAAAATCTTTAAGTGGGTGATAAGCCTCTTCTCCTTACCCCGGCTGAGGTGGGCTATAACCCTGTTTAAAGGAATAATGAGGCATCCTCATGATGCCCGGAACAAAGTCTTAAAGTAAAGAGGCAAGGAAAATTAGAATTAAAGGTGCTCTGCAAAGACTGAAGCTGGAAATTAAATATTTCAACCCGACAGAATGGACTCTTGAAGAAGTGGGGAGATTCTGGGATAGTGTCTCTGGCTACGACGATATTAACCGCGAGACCTACTCTTATTTCCGAAGATTTACCGATGGGTACCGCCTCAGCTCCATTGCTGAACAGAGCTATGTTTTGGACATTTGCGCTCACACAGGGAACGGAACACACTTTTTCTTCCAACAGGGCAAAGTCAGAGCAGCCGTCTGTGCGGATGTTTCTGAGAGAATGCTGGAGGTTTGCCGCCGGAGGCTGGAGCAAATAAAAATAGATTTTTCCCTGGTGAGGTTCAGCTCCTATCCCCTCCCCTTTTCCGACGAAGAGTTTGATGCAGTCTTGTGCTTCGAAACGCTGGAGCATCTGCCTCAGCCCGGCGAGTTTCTTGAAGAGCTCTATCGAGTCCTGAAGCCTAATGGAGAGCTTCTCCTAACCACGCCCAACTCTCTGTGGGAGCCGGTGCACTGGCTGGCAGCCATCCTGGAGATACATCACAGCGAAGGTCCCCACAAGTTTTTGTCTAAAAGAATGGTGATTCAACTACTTAATAAAGCTGGCTTCCACATAACTAGGGAGGATACCACCGTGCTCATCCCCGCAGGACCGAAATCCATCACTGCTCTGGGAGAGTTTTTAGAGAGAGTCAGCGGCAGGTGGTTGCGTTCGCTTCTGGGGCTTAGACGGATATTCATATGCAGAAAAATCTAAAAAAGTACATCAGATTACTGGGCATTATCGTCTTTGGAATTATCCTCTGGCGAATAGACCTCAAAAGTCTATATAATATATTGAGAAACGCCAGGTGGGAATATTTGGCAGGGGGACTTCTTCTGGTATGGGTTATATTAGCTATTAAGTCCCTGCGATGGAGGTACTTAATGCACCTCCAGGGTATTAATTTTAGCTATTGGGACACATTTCTTATGTTTTCAGCCGGGATTTTCTGGGGCGTGATAACTCCCGCTCGAGTGGGGGAACTCTCCAAGGCTTTCTATCTGACAAAAAAAGGGTATTCTCTGGGTAAGGCGTCGGTAAGCGTGGTCTACGACCGCATGATAGACATATTTGTCCTCCTCCTCATCGGCTATGTAAGTATGCTCGCTTTCCTCTCAGTTATAGAGAGAAAGACAACCTATCTGATCATAATTTTAGGGCTGCTGGCAGGGATAGCCATAGGTCTGTTCTTACATCCATCAAGCCAGGAGAAGTTGCGGTGTTTTTTGTTTAAAGTTCTATTACCAAAAACTGGCCATGGGAAACTGAAACTCAATATTGACGAATTTTTTGAAAGCCTGAAAGACTACAAGCTGCACCACATGAGCTATCCCTTTGCTTTAACTGCTTTGTCTCTCACTGTCCACTTTTTAATAACCTTTATTTTCGCTAAAAGCCTCGGCATCCCTATATCATTTTTTTATAATGTGGTTTGTGTATCCTTTTCCACCTTTATGGCTATGCTCCCTATCTCTGTGGCTGGCATAGGGACTCGCGATGCCACTCTTATTCTTTTATTCTCCCTGGTGGGGTTATCAAAAGAGAGAGCAGTAGGATTTGCAGCAACCATTCTGCTGATGAGTGTTGCCGCCGGCACTATTGGGTTTTTCGCCTGGTTGAGAAAACCTTATGCGTGAAAAGAAAAATATTATTAGAGCTTTAGTATTGGTGCTGGGGATTGCCTTATGCCTCGCCCAACTTTTCTGTTCACATAAGGAAGAGACGGTTCTTTATGACCTTTGTAACTTAAGAGAGTTTGCCTCCCTTAAGGAGCAGACCCTATGGATAAATTTCGGTGACCCTCGCTTTAATATGAATCTAATCAAAAATTGGGGATATTATGAAACGCTCCCCGATGGGAGAACTATTGTATGGGGACTTGAGGGAGGTTCCACCCTCAGTTTTGATTTACTATTCCTCCAGGATATAGCTATTACCATGCTTTGCAAAGCGGTACCCAATGAAGGAGCACCTACTCAGAGTCTAAAAGTAATCGTTAACGAGCAGCCTTTAATCAGCTTTAACCTCACCTCTTCCTTCAGGGAATACCTGTTTAATGTCCCCTCCGCTCTATTGCGTCAAGGTGTCAATTACCTCCAGTTTGTCCCTGAATATTCCATTGCGCCTCAAATGACTTCTGAGGGGAGCAAGAACGAGATGAAACTTTCGTTCTGCTTAGATTATATCCTTTTAATCCCTAAAGAATGGCAGGAAAAGGGATTCCATCTTGACCTATACTCTATCTTTCTGGATAAACATATTATTCCCGAGGAGAAAAGGGAGTCACCCGAGAGTCAGCTTTGGGTCCCAGGGCTCTGGGAGAGGAAGTATTATTTAAAGATACCACCCCATTCTCTGCTTAAATACAGCTTCGGATTTGCTACGGCAGAGTGGGACCGTATATCTCCTTCTAAAATCGATATAACCGTCAGAGAGGAAGAAGGCAAAGAGAATCTATTAGGAAGTGTGACATTTGACCCCGAAGCTCTGAAATCCCTGCAAAGACCGGCAGAGGGGACCATAGATCTTTCCCCTTACTGGGATAAAGTGGTCAAACTTACCCTGCGGTTCTCCCCCGATGAGACATCCCGTTTTAATCCCAACTTTTTCATCTACTTCCATCCTCGGATAATTGAAGATACAGGTGAGACTAAGCTGGATGATGCCCAGCAGAGGCTTGCCAGAGAGTCGGAGCGCATGCTGCGGGGTATACGCCGGGACTGCGTTGGGGCGAATGTGCTCATCTTCATATTAGATGCAGCTCAGGCCTCCCATTTTAGCTGCTACGGCTACCATCGTGAGACTACTCCCTTTATAGATGAAGTTGCTAAGGAAGGGATTGTTTTCCAAAACGGCTACTGTCAGGCGGTTTACACCCTGGCTTCCACCGCTAGTCTGATGACAGGCTTGTACCCCGAGGCCCACTGTGTGCTTCACCAAGGCACAAAGCTCAGCGATAACGCCCTTACCATATCGGAGGTGTTTCAGAAATCGGGATATCACACCGCCTCCTTTACAGCTATGGGATTTTCCTCCTCTGCTTTCGGCTTCAGACAGGGATTTGACCACTTTTATGAGAGCTTCAAGAAAAAACCCTTTAAAAACAGGGCGGATGACTTCCTACCAGCTCTCTTCCCCTGGTTAGAAGAGCATAGGTCGGAACCCTTCTTTCTCTATATCCATTTTCGGGAACCCCACTCATCACTCGATCCTCCACTTCCCTTTACCGATATGTTTGATAAGGAATATCAGGGGGTTGTTGACCTTTACAAAGATACGGAGAAGATGATACTATCCGGCGAAATTGAGCTGACCCCCCGAGACCTCTACCACATAATAGCCACTTATGATGCCAGCATCTGCTATGCTGACAGTGTAATAGGCAAGATTATAGATAAGCTGAAGTCAAGCGGATTATATGATCGCACTATTATCATAATAATGGCTGACCACGGTGAAGCCCTATGGGAGCATGGAATCTTCGGTCATAATTTATACCTCTATGAGGAGGTCTCCCGCATACCCTGCATAATTAAGCTCCCCACCTCTACTGAGATAGGGGGTGGAAAAACAGAAGCTCTGGTCCAGACTATCGACATCTTCCCCACTCTGGTGGACCTCTTACAGCTTTATGTCAACGATACCATACTACAGGGGAAAAGCCTCCTACCCTTGATGGCAGAGAGGAAAAGCTCTGTTAACGACCTCCTTTACTTTAGAGGCACAAAACCGAGTTATGGAGTTAGGAATTCGGTTTACAAATATATCCTTTGCCCGGCCACCGGGGAGGAAGAGCTGTATAATATCCGGGATGATCCCCAAGAAAAAAATAATTTAATGGGAAGCAATGAAGTAATAGAAATAAAGAACTATTTCCGGCAGCAGCTATCCATTTGGCTCCAGCAACAGCGAGTCCTGAGGTGGTGGCTGTTCGGAGCAGGCGGTGGGTTACCTGAAATTGACGAAGCCACCCTTAAGAATTTGAAAGCTCTGGGATATATAACCAATTAATAAGGTGAAGAAACCTTATGTATGAAAAGAAATATACTTTTATCAGAGTTTTAATATTGGTGCTGGGGGTTGCCTTATGCCTCGCTCAACTTTTCTGTTCCCATAAGGAAGAGACAATTCTTTATGACCTTTATCACTTGAAAGACTTTGCCTCCCTTAAGGAGCAGACCTTATTCATAGATTTCGGTTCTCTTGGCTTCCGGAAGTATCTTACTGAAAACTGGGGATTTGATGAACAGCTCCCTGAGGGAAGAACTGTGGTGTGGGGACTGGAAGGTGGCTCCACGCTCTGGTTTGAATCCTTGTCCCTTCAGGACATCGCTGCTTATCTTGTTTGCAAAACTATGGCCTATGAAGGAGCACCTTCTCAGAGCCTGAAAGTAATCGTTAATGATAAACCCTTAATCAGCTTAAGCCTCACCTCCTCCTTTAAGCAATATCTTATATATATTCCCTCTTCTCTCTTGCGTCAGGGAGTGAATTATCTTCAATTTGTCCCCCAATATGCCATTGCTCCTCGTATGGCTGATGAAGGGAGCAAGGATACGAGGAAACTCAATGTATACTTCGATTATCTCCTTCTGAAGCCTGTAGAATGGCACAAGAAGGGATTCCGCTTCGAACCTTCTTCCACCTCTATGGATAGGAAGCCTATCCACGAAAAGAAAAAAGAGGCTTCCGAGATTGAGCTCTGGAGAATGGGACTCTGGGAAAGGAGCTATAATCTAAAAATACCACCTCATTCTCGCTTTAAATACAGCATAGGGTTTACATCGGAAGAATATGACCCTATATCGCCTTTTAAAATCGACATAGTTATCAGTGAAAAAGAAGGCAGAGAAAAGCTTTTAAGGAGTTTAAGCTTTAACCGCAAAGCCCTTAAATCCCCGAAAAGACTGGCAGATGATACTATAGATTTATCCCCTTACTGGAATAAAGTAGTCAAACTCACCCTGCGGTTCTTCCTTGATGAGACATCCAGCTTCAACCCTACACGCCGTATCTACTTCCATCCTCGAATAGTTAAAGATAAAACCAAGGCGAAAAAAGTAAGCTCTCAGCGTAAGCTCGCCAGAAGGGCGGAGTCTCAACTACAAGAGATCCGCAAAGCCTGCGCAGGGTCGAATGTGCTCATCTTCGTAATGGACGCAGCCCAGCCCTCCCATATGAGCGCCTATGGATATCATCGGAAGACCACACCAAATATAGATGGGATAGGCAAAGACGGAACCATATTCCTGAATGGATACTGCCAGGCAGTCTATACGCGGGCCTCCGTCGCCAGTCTGATGACAGGTTTGTACACCGATGTCCATGATGTGCTCCATCCTGAGGATAAGCTCAACAATAATGCCGTTACTATGACTGAGGTGTTTCAAAACTCTGGCTACCAAACCGCCGCCTTCGTTGCTATGGGAAACGCCTCGTCTGCTTTTGGCTTCCAGCAGGGATTTGACTACTTCTATGAAAGTTTTAAACAAGAAACCTATACCGCCAGAGCCGAGGACTTTCTGCCAGCTCTCCTACCCTGGATTGAAGAGCACAGGTCAGAGCCCTTCTTCCTCTATGTTCATTTCCGGGAGCCACACTCATTAATTGACCCTCCATCTCCTTTCACCGATATGTTTGATAAAGAATATCAGGGGAGCATTGACCCCCATACAGACAGGGAGAGGATAATGTCCCACGAAATTGAGATGACCCCCAGAGACCTTTATCATATAATAGCCACTTACGATGCCAGCATATACTATGTGGACAGTATAATAGGCAAAATTACAGATAAGCTGAAATCCTGCGGATTATACAACCGCACCATTATTATAATAATAGCCGACCACGGAGAAGCCCTATGGGAACATGGATTTTTTGGTCATAATGTTCACCTCTATGAGGAGATCTCCCGCATACCATTCATAATTAAGCTTCCTTCTCCTGCCGGTATAGAAGGGTTAAAAAATGAAGCTCTGGTTCAAACCATCGACCTCTTTCCTACTCTGGTTGATATACTCCAGCTACCAACCCATAATGCCGTATTGCAAGGGAATAGCCTCCTTCCATTGCTGGCGGGGAGTACGAACTCTGTTAACGAATTTCTCTACTTCAGAACCTTATGGCAGACGCCGAGGTATGGCGTGAGGGGTACGGATTACAAATATATCTATTATACACGTACTGGAGAAGAGGAGCTGTATAATCTCCGGGATGACCCCCAGGAAAGAACCAATTTAATGGGAAGCAAGGAAGCAATAGAAATAGAGAACTATTTCCGACAGCAGCTCTCCATATGGCTTCATCAACAAAGAAGCCTGAGCAGAATTTACAGTGTAGTAGAGCTGGCCTCTGAGATCGACGAAGCCACTATCAAGAATTTGAAAGCTCTGGGATATATAACTAATTGAGAGGCAAAAAATAATATGACTTACTTATGGAAAAGAGCTCCGTTATTTTCAAGCTCGGGTCTCTCTCTGGCAGTAGGGCTTTACTCAAGCAGAAAAATCCAAAAGTCTTACTGTGGGAAATACTCGGATTAGATGAGAGGCAGGATGCCAGGAAAAATATAAAGTAATTTTTTGACAAAGATGATAAAGCTATATTATAATGTTTTGAAAAGGTTCTTAGGAATTGCTAAGTAACCTTGCTTTCCACTACATAAGCTTCCTCGACTTAGCGTTTTGTTATAATAGATGAGAGGATTAATTATAATTCCCACTTATAATGAGCGGGATAACATTATTCAATTAATTGATGATATCTTTTCTCGCTCATTCTCCAATGCGGAATTGGATATACTTGTAATAGATGACAATTCACCTGATGGAACAGGCAATTTGATAGAAAAAAACCAGGCTCTTAATCATCATCTGTACTTAATACAACGGGAGAAAAAATTAGGATTGGCGAGCGCTTACATTGCAGGATTCAAATTCGGGCTCAGCCAGGACTATAACGTGTTTTTCGAGATGGATGCGGATTACTCCCATAATCCAAATTATTTACAAGATTTTCTTGTAACAATAAGGGATTTTGATGTCGTTATTGGTTCGCGATATATTCCTCAGGGTGGAGTTGAAAATTGGCGATGGTTGAGAAGATTAATTAGCAAAGGTGGAAATATATATGCAAGATGGTTACTTGGAACCTCCATCCATGATATTACAAGCGGTTTCAGATGCTTTCGTCGGAAGGTGCTGGAACAGATTAATCTGGATAAAATAAAATCAGAGGGGTATGTATTTCATATTGAGATGGCGTATCTCGCTTATATTCAAGGTTTCAGTATTGCAGAAATACCAATCGTTTTCAAGGAACGGATGAAGGGAAAATCAAAAATATCAAGAAAAATTCTTTTTGAAGCCTTATATAAGATTCCCTGGATCCGGTTGACCCGATGATTCATTTTATCCGTGGTTCAAGTTAATTTTTTGAGATTCAGATAATTAACCATGTTAGGGAAAGTCTTAAGCGCAAAGTTCCTTAGAAGGTTTAACAGGGTTGCAGTCCCTTACAAAATAAACCTTTTTTTGACTTATCGTTGCAATCAAAGATGTAGAACTTGTTTTATTTGGAAGAAATATGTTGAAAGCCCTAAATTGAAGGATAAGGAGCTGACAAAGGAGGAATGGGGAAAATTTTTCCAAAATTTGGGGAGCAACCTTTACTGGCTCTCTATATCAGGAGGAGAACCATTTATAAGAAAGGATTT
>JAOUOQ010000369.1 GCA_029880275.1 Candidatus Aminicenantota bacterium
AATAAGGAGGAAATATAGCTTATTCTGATTTGATGGTCAAACAACAAATCTATAAGCGAACACAAAAATGGAAAAATACAACAAAACAATCTGGATTGTGGTTATCGTTATTGCCGTAGTGGGCATAGGCTTTGGAACCTATTATCTCATTTACAAAAAGCCGCCAGCACCACCTGCACCGACCCCACCTGCAGAAGTTACAGAGGAGCAGCCAGCCCCGGTTCCGGCAGAAGAACCTATCAGCGAAGAGGAGAGGAGACTTCAGGAGGAATTATTGCGGTTAGGGCTTGATGACAGCGATAATATGGTGCGTCAATTAGCCCAGGGACTCTCTTCTCATCCCCAGCTATCTGTCTGGTTGAAGAATGAGGATCTGCTGCGAAAATTCACTGCCGTGGTAGATAATATTGCTACCAGTTCGAGCCCTCGCTCTCATATTAAGTTCTTAGCTCCCAAAGGTGATTTCCACATAATGGAGAAAAACGGATTGACTTACATTGACCCCGACAGCTTTAACCGATACAACCTGGCAGCAAATGTTTTTACCTCCCTGGATGCCGAGGATTGCGCAAAGCTTTACCATCAGGCAAAGCCGCTGGTTCAGGAGGCATACCAGGACCTGGGCTATCCCGCGAAGGATTTCCAGCAGACTCTCACCAAAGCCATTATTGAGCTGCTGAAAACCCCACTCGTTGAAGGTGACATTCAGTTAGAGAAAAAAGTGATTACCTACATGATGGTCGACCCGAAATTAGAGCAGCTGAGTCCCGCCCAGAAGCAGCTCCTCCGCATGGGACCGGAAAATGTTCGGAAAATCCAGGCTAAGCTGCGAGAGATAGCACTGGCTCTGGGAATCCCGGAAAGTCAAATACCCCAATCCGTAGTTTACTATACAAGGAAGATATACTAAATTACCCGCTCTTCAAACTCGGTATTTCTCTGCCTCCCTCTATTAGCCCATATTTCTGACACAACCTTCCTTTTTATTTTAAAAAGCAGAATGTGAGAGAACTAATTATTTCCCACCGTATTTTCTCACTATTTTCATTGCCGTCAATTTCAGTTGACTTCATATTATTACTTTGTTATAAGTCAAAGCATAACAGATTGGAGAAAGGATAATCCCAGCAAAATGGAAGAAAAGTTGGATTCAATTAAAAACAGAAATTCCTATCACTCTTAGATAGCTTGGAAAACAACCTTTTTAAAAGGCTAATTTAAGGAGCAGTCATCATGAATAAATGGTTCATCACAGCCATTTCTTCTTTGTGTGTCATTTTACTTCTTATTTGCTCACCCCTATTCGCCCAGAAAAGCCCTCAAAAGCCAAACTTAAACGCCCTACAGGAAGCTCCCCAAAATCCCAACTGGGAAAAATATCACAGCACTGACGAAGCCTATGCCCTGCTTGAGTCGTGGGCTGCGCTCTATCCCGACCTTACTAACCTCTACTCCATCGGGCAGACGCTGAAAGGCACCCCGCTCAAGGTGCTGGAAATCACCAACAAGCAAACCGGCGCTGCACTGGAGAAGCCGGGCTATTATTACGATGGAAACATCCACTCCGGCGAGCTCACCGCTGCCGAGGTTATCCTGCATTTTGCCTGGTATCTTCTTTCCCATTACGGCAAGGACCCCTATGTCACCCGCCTGGTGGACACCCGCACCTTTTACCTTCGCCCCAAATTCAATCCCGACGGTGCCGACATCGCCCTCAACACTCCCCTTAGCCTGCGCAGCACCCCCAGACCCTATGACGAGGACCGAGATGGACTGCTGGATGAAGACCCTCCCAACGACCTGAACCAGGACGGCTCCATCACTCTCATGCGGGTCAGGAATCTCCACGGTCTCTGGAAGGTCAGCTCACAGGATCCGCGGATTATGGTTCACCGCGAAACTGGAGATTACGAAGGAGAATTTTACCACCTCTACTCGGAAGGAATCGACGACGATGGCGATGGATATTTTAACGAGGATGGCATCGGCGGCATAGACATGAACCGCAATTTTCCGCGCAACTGGGGAATGGAGTTCCAGCAGCAGGGGGCCGGTCCCTACCCACTGTCCGAGCCCGAGACACAAGCTACCCTTGAG
>JAOUOQ010000370.1 GCA_029880275.1 Candidatus Aminicenantota bacterium
TCTCGACGGAAGCCACGGGCATGCGTACTGGAGTTACTTGATTGCCAATAAGCTCGCCAAAAGGAAAGAGGTACTGGTGCTCGGTCCGGAGATGTTATTCCACTACTTTGGTGAGAAAGGGGTAAAGAACTCCGCCGCTATCCTGGCCAAGAAGGGGGCTAAGGTTGCCGTGCAGACCGACTCCGGCAGCTACGGCATAAAATACCTCCGCAACATCGCCGCCCTCTGTATCCGATACGGTCTCCCATTAGAGGAAGCCATCAAGTCGGTAACAATCAACGCCGCCGACTCCGTCAACCTTGACGACCGCATCGGCAGTCTCCAGCCGGGGAAGGACGCCGATATTGTTCTCATGGATGGCAACCCCTTTGAGGTGGTGACCACGGTGGAGAAGGTCTTCGTAGATGGAAAGCTGGAGTTCTCCAACCAGGAGAAGCTCCACACCCTCAAAGACCTGAACTTAGTCCCGCCGGTGTTATCCGGCACTGCGGTAAAATTACAAAAGGGCAAATCCTCACAGATAGCCATCGTGGGAGGAACCATACTGACCATCACCAAGGGGGTTATCCCCGATGGGGTGGTGCTGATAGAAGACGGCAAGATTAAAGGGGTGGGGAAAGACCTCTCCATTCCTTCCGGCTGCACCGTGATTGAAGCTAAAGGGAAAGTGGTAATGCCGGGCCTGGTGGCTGCCAGCTCCTCCTTAGGGCTGTTCAGCGACTGGAAAAGATATGACCATACCGACGAGACCACCAATCCTGTGTTACCAGCTATGGAGGTGATTCACGCCATCGACCCATTCTTTCCCACTGTCTACGATATGATGAGCAGCGGGGTTACCACCGCCAATGTCACTCCGGGAGGGAGCAATGTCCTTGGAGGGCGCGGTGCGCTGATCAAGACTTCGGGTTCTCATATGGATGAGATGCTGGTGAAAGAGCACAGCATCATGATGGCCTCCTACGGTGAGAGTCCCAAGCGAACCTACGGTCGACAAGGACGCTTCCCCTCAACCCGCATGGGCATCGCTTACCTCCTGCGAGATAACCTCCTGAAGGCGGTTGAATACAAAGAGAAACTGGCAGAGGCGACCAGCAAAGAGAAAATGCCAAAGCGAGACCTGCAGTTAGAGGCTCTGGTTCCTGTCGTTGAGGGAAAGCTGCCCCTTATGGTGATGGTTCACCGCAAGAGTGATATTCTTAATCTCTTCAACATTGCCGATGAGTTCAGCATCAAGCTGATTATTGAAGGTGGAACCGATACTTACAAGGTAGCCGACCAGCTGGCAAAGAGGAACATCCCGGTGGTGATCACCTCATTGCGCGGATACTATGCCACACCGGAGACAGCTGATTTTCGCCCCGACCTTCCCGCTCTGCTGGAGAAGGCAGGAGTCAAGGTGGGCTTCCGGCTGGATGACGCCCGCTGGCCTATCAACTCTCTGGGGCATCAGGACGGCAACCTGCTCCTTAACGCCGCACTGGCGTTCAAGAACGGAATGTCCGAGGTGGGAGCGCTTCACAGTATCACCATCGACCCGGCAGAGATGCTGGGAATAGCCGAGCGAGTGGGAAGCCTCGAGCCGGGTAAGGATGCCGACATCCTTATTCTGGCTGGTCACCCCTTTCTCATCAAGGCGGTTCCCGAGATGGTGATTATCAACGGAAAAATAGTCTTCAAACCCGAGGGAGATTAATCACCGCTCATATAAATTCAGAGGGGAAGAGCACTACCTTCGCTAACAATTGGGAGGGCAGCCTAACTGAGGGCGGCTTTTACCAGCTTCTTGAGCTGGAGAAGTGGCTCTTTTTCGGATTCTATATCTATGACCGCTGCCCTCTCTATTTTAAACAGAGCGATCAGCTCCGAGAGAATATCCCGGCGAGCGGTAATAATGAAGCATCCATCATAGTTAAGGAGTATGCTCTCTGCCAGCCGGTAATAGCCCTTCTGCCTCAGCTCCAGTCTGCCTACTTCGTCCAAGATTAAAACCTGGCTATGGAGGCTTTGGCTGAAGAGCTGCTCAGCCCAGCGAAAGCTCTCTTCAACAAAATAGAAGGAGCACTGGCGGAGGGGAGTATCGAAGGGGGTGGT
>JAOUOQ010000371.1 GCA_029880275.1 Candidatus Aminicenantota bacterium
TGACAACTCAGCGAAGAAAAAGGGGCACCCAGACAAGCTCGTTCGGTTCTCCGGGCAGGATAAACCACGACTCTACTCCCTTTTATTCCAGCAAGCTATACGAAAGTTTGCCTAAAGAGCAGAGAATTGAATATAAAGAAAATCCCATACCTTCAGAATTTTTAGATGCCCTCTTCTGCAAGTCAAGCGAAAAAATGGAGGAGCTGCCGGACAGCAGCGTCCATCTGATGGTCACCTCCCCGCCGTATAATGTAGGCAAAGAATATGATGAAAATCTCACCCTTGAGGAATATAGAGCGTTCTTGAAGAGGGTATGGGAGGAGGTTTACCGGGTTCTGGTGCCCGGAGGGAGAGCCTGTATCAACATCGCCAATCTGGGGAGAAAGCCGTATATTCCTCTCCACGCTTTTATTGTGGAAGATATGATTGACCTGGGCTTTCTCATGAGGGGCGAGGTCATCTGGAACAAGGCGTCAAGCGCCAGCCCCTCAACCGCATGGGGCAGTTGGCTTTCGGCGGTTAATCCTACATTAAGGGATATTCACGAATACATCCTGGTCTTCTCCAAAGGGACATTTGGCAGAAAAAACAGGAGCAAAAGAAAAAATACCATCGCAAGAGAGGAGTTTCTGGAGTTTACCAAAAGTGTATGGACCTTCCCCGCAGAGTCCGCTCATAAAGTGGGACACCCCGCACCTTTCCCCGTGGAGCTTCCTTACAGGCTGATTCAACTTTACACCTTTGAAGGAGAGGTTGTCTTGGACCCCTTCATAGGCAGTGGACAGGCGGCGATAGCGGCAGTAAAAACGAAGCGGCACTATGTAGGTTATGATATAGACGAAGAGTATATAAAATTGGCAGAGCGGCGAATCAGAGAGTTTCTTACAGAGTTGAATGCACCAAAGTTATTTTAACTAAAATGAAGCTTATAGCTTGCATAACTTGATTTTATGCGGTAATATTTTATTATAAAGCTGAGTTTGGCATTATGGAAAGCAAGATGATAGGCATAGCGAATATAAGCAATCAGAATAACTTCAACAACAATAACAATAATAATATCCGTCCACCCTGATGGTGGGCGCCCAATTGGCGCATGGTTAAAACCCGCCATCAGGTCAGAGAACCTGGGCGGGTTTTTTATTTTTGGTCAAAAAAATTCTTTTGAGCGAGGAGGGAAAGAAGTGAGCCACCCACAGAAAAAAGCGCCGAAGCCCAAGCCGGCTCTGCCTGAGGAGGTCACCCGCTCATTGCAGGCGCGGCTGAGCGACCGCCGCCTCAACGCGGTGATGAGGCTCCAGGCGGTATTGCTCCGTGAGATAGACGAGTTTATGCGGGACAACGGGGTGCTGGAGATAATGCCGGTGATTGCCGCCCCCATCACCGACCCCCTGACCCACGGCGTCCTCGATGCCGAGATAGAGTATTACAGCCAGCGGCTGAAGCTCACCAAGAGCATGCTCTACCACAAGCAGTTAGCCCTGGTCAGCGAGGAGCGGCGGGCAATCTACTGCGTCTCGCCCAACATCCGGCTCGAGCCGGCGGAAAGCTCCGAGCAGGGGAGGTATCTCATTGAGTTCTCCCAGGTCGATTTTGAGATAAAGCACGCCAGCATGCAGGACATCATGGACTTTATGGAGCGGCTGGTGGTGCGGGTGTTCACCGGAATCAACGAGCAGTGCCGGGGCGAGCTGCAGCTTCTCCGGCGGGGGCTCCCCATCCCGCAGCGCCCCTTCAATGTTTACGATTCCGCAGATGTGCGAAAGCTCTACGGCGAGGACTTTGAGCGGGAGCTCTCCCTCAAGGAGACCAGCCCCTTCTGGATTACCAATTTTGACCGCGAGCCCTACGACAAGGAAGACCCCGCCCAACCGGGCAGCTTCCTCAACTACGACCTCATCTACCCCGAAGGCTACGGCGAGGGGCTCTCCGGTGGGGAGCGGGAATACGAGTACCAGCGGATTATCTATCGGATGAACCGGAGCCGGGTCCCCACGGCACCCTTCACAGCCTATCTTGAGCTGGCACGAAGGGGGGCTCTCCCTCCCACCGCCGGTGCCGGCTTCGGGGTGGAGCGGATGATGCGCTATA
>JAOUOQ010000073.1 GCA_029880275.1 Candidatus Aminicenantota bacterium
AATTCCTGGACAATATGTCTCATAGCCGGGAGCATCTTTTCCGCCGTCTGCTCCGCCTCATTCAAGAGAAAGACCCTGTCGCTGCCTCGTATCACCGGGAAGGTGAGACGGTATATGTCTCTCTCCTTTATGATTAGCTTTCCCTTGCTGAGTGCTTCTAACCTCTGCTCAATCTGAGGGAGTTTTAATGTCCTCAGCTCTGGTAATGTTGCCCCTTCTATGCAGTGGTTCAGTATAAGATTGTTCTCTTTGTTGTAGAGAAGGCTCTGGTCGGGTCCGTTCCCGCTTACTCCAATCAAACCCTGACTGAAGTCTATTAGAGGCTTATTCTGAGTACAGGAGAGACATGATATAAGGGTTAAAGAAGCAATCATGAGGGCTATTCGTATGAGTGGGAAGTGTTTTCTGCGGGTCATTATTTCGAGTCCTCCTTCTTTTTGCGCTTTTCCGAAGCTGGGTTAGTCGAGGGATTGCCAGTAGCCAGAGGAAGCGGGGCTAGTCGCTTCTGGTCTTTATACTGTATCTGATACAGCATATAGTATATCTGTTTCTGGGCAAGGAGTTCCTCGTGGGTGCCCATCTCTCTGATCTTCCCCTTATGGATGACAATAATCTTGTCGGCATTCTGAATGGTTGAGAGGCGGTGGGCGATGATGATGGAAGTTCTGCCATCCATAAGCTTCAGCAGGGCTTCCTGGATGAGGAGCTCTGTCTGGGGGTCGATATTAGAGGTGGCTTCATCCAATATCAGGAGCTGAGGGTTGCGAGCTAATGCCCGTGCAAAGGCTAACAGCTGCTTCTGCCCTGCTGAGAGAATACTCCCTCTCTCCCGGACATCGGTCTGGTATCCTCTGGGAAATTGTGAAATAAATTGGTCCAGATGGACATAACGGGAGAGCTCCTCAAGGCGAGCCTGGCCGAGCTCCAGGTTCCCCAACCGGAGATTTTCTTCTACAGAGCCAGAGAAGAGAAAAACATCCTGCATGATGAGTCCGATCTGGCTCCTCAGCCACCCGGCATCCAGTTCTTCAATATCAATCCCATCGATCAATATTCTCCCCCGATTTTTTTGATAAAAGCGGGTCAGGAGGTTTATTATGGAGGTTTTGCCGGCACCAGTAGCACCTACTATAGCTACCTTCTCACCCTTGTTGACGGTAAAACTGATGTCTTCAAGAACCCATTCCTCTCCCTGATAGGCGAACCATACATTCCTGAACTCCACTTTCCCCTTCAATGGGGGGAGCTGACGGGGAACCTGTTGGTAGCTTTCGTCAACAGCGAGGTCAAGAATGTTGAAAATCCTCTCCGAAGCCGCCATAGCTGACTGTAATATATTATACTTTTCGCTGAGGTCGCGGATGGGATAGAAAAAGCGCTCAGCGTATTGTATAAACGCCACCAGTGCTCCAAGGCTCAGGGTAGCTCCCAGAACCTGGCTGCCCCCATACCAGATGATCATAGCTATGGCTAAGGCGCTTATGAATTCCACCGCCGGGAAGAATAGGGCGTAATAGAATATCGTTTTAAGATAAGCCTGGCAATATTGCCAGTTAATATGGGCAAATTGTCGGAACTTTTTTGCCTCCTGGCTGAAGAGCTGCACCACCCACATCCCGCTGATGTTCTCTTGAAGGAAGGCGTTTATGCGGGCGATTCTTTTTCTGATAAGCCTGAAGGAGCTACGGACTTTCTTACGGAAAAGGAGGGTAGCATAAAAAAGGAGAGGCACTACCGAGAGGGTAACCAGGGAGAGCTTCCAGTTCATGATAAACAGCACCAGTATGATGCCTGCCAGGGTGAATATGTCGCCAAAGATGGTGACTACTCCCGAGGAGAACAGCTCGTTTAACACCTGGACATCGGTGGTTACTCTGGTCATGAGCCTCCCCACAGGGTTTTGGTCAAAAAAGGAGAGAGGAAGTTGCTGCATGTGGGAAAAGATGTTCATTCGAAGGTCGTGCATAATCCTTTGCCCTACCCACTCCATAATGTAAGTCTGAAGGAAACGGAGGATGAAAGCCACCAGCAGGACAAAGAAGAATAACAGTGCGATCCTGTTGAGACCCGAACTTATCCCGTGGCTGATGTAGCGGTCGATGGCAATCTTGGTCAGGTAGGGTCCAACCAGTTGGAGGAGGGAGATTAAGAGGAGCAATAGCAGGGAAAAGACTACCTGAATTTTGTAGGGAGCGAGGTATTGTAGCAGCCTGCGCATCAGCCGGCTATCATAAGCTTTGCCGGCAATTTCATCAGAGACATATCCATGCATGATCTATTATAGCTCCTCTAACTCCTGTCTTATAAGTTGTTTGCGGTAAAGCTCGGCGTAAGTTCCTTTTCGTGCCAGCAGCTCCTTATGAGTTCCTTCTTCCACAATTTTCCCTCCTGAGAGGACAATTATTCGGTCGGCGTCTCTCACCGATGAGATTCTATGGGTGACTAAGATTTTGGTGGACCCTGCTGTTTTCTCCCGTATGCTTTTCCATATTGCCTCTTCGGTACTGGTATCAACCTGGGAGAAGGGGTCGTCCAGGATTAATATCCTCGGATTGGCAATCAAAGCGCGAGCGAGCCCTACGCGCTGCTTCTGTCCCCCGGAGAGGGTTATCCCCCTTTCACCTGTCTGGGTAAGGAACTTGCGAGGGAAATGATTAATATCTTCAAGGATTTGAGAGGCAGAAGCGGCGGCCATTACTTCATCTTCCTTGAAGGAGATTTTTCCCAGGGCAATGTTTTCTCTTATGGTATCCGAGAAGAGGAATCCTTCCTGGGGGACATAGCCTATATGCCGGCGCAAGATTTTTAAGGGAATTCGTCTTATATCCGTGCCGTCTATGAGAAGGGACCCGCCAGTGGGGTCATAAAGGCGAGGTATCAGATTGACCAGGGTGCTCTTTCCCGAGCCGGTGGGACCGACAATTGCCAAAGTGGAGCCGGGTGGGATTTTCAGGCTTATTCCCTTCAAAACCGGCTCTGAGTTTTCCTCGTAGGCGAAGATGACATTCCTGAGCTCAATTTCCCCGCGGAGCGAGGTAACGCGGATTGGGTGAGAAGCGTTGGAGATGTCCGGCTTTTGCTGGAGGATCTGGCTTATTCTCCCCATTGAGGTCGCCCCCCGCTGAAAGAGATTGAGTACCCATCCCAGTGCGGTAATGGGCCATACCAGCATTATCAGGTAGCCGTTGAAGGCGACGAATTCACCCAGAGTTATTCTATTGACAATTACCGCTTTACCTCCCAGCCATAGTACAATAAGCATTCCCATCCCTGAAAACAAAAGCATCAGAGGTAGGAAGAATCCCCAAATCTTAACCAGGGACATATTTTTGCTGACGAATTCGAGGTTGCTTCGCCTGAATCTCTTAATTTGGTCGCTCTCCTGCCCATAGGCTTTGACCACCCGGATGCCAGCGAAATTTTCCTGAACCTGGGCACTGAGGCGGGAGTAATGAGCCTGAACCCTTTCAAATCGCCAATAAAGCTCTTTTCCCATTCGGTTGATTATCAGGGATAAAAAGGGGAGGGGAATAAGGCTGTAAAGGGAAAGCCAGGGGTCGATGTAAATCATCAAAGAGACAGCGGTAATAGATATGATGATGGTATTGAACAGATTAAGGAGACCCGGACCCAATAGCATGCGCACCGCATCCAGGTCGTTGGTAGCCCGAGACATAAGGTCGCCTGTGGGCGTGCGATTGAAATAAGATGGAGAGAGCCGTTGCAGGTGACGAAAGAAATCGTTGCGGAGGTCGTACTCTATCTTCCGGGAAATGCCAATTAGCCCCCGGCGCATAAGAAAGCGGAACACACCTGCTACCAGGCTTACTGCCAGGATTAAAGAGGCGTAGAAGGATAAAGCTCGACTGTTTATTCCCCCTTTCAGTCCATCAATGGCATACTTCAGAACCCAGGGGAGTGAAAGGACGAAGCAATTGGTAAGAATAAGCCAGACACAACCGACAGCGATTCCTTTTTTATGCTTTGACAGATAAGAAAACAGAGGGCTAAGCTCTTTTAAAATCAATACTTCTCCTTGCGGGAAGAGAAAATGCTTTTCATCGCAGTAAAACTTTTAAGCACTAAATTTTCCCACAGTTGGTCGGGAAAATCAACCCGTATTCGCCGTTAATCAATTGCTTTAGGGAGAATGAGAAGATTATCCGTGCACAGATGGATGAGCCTCTGGTATGTTTTCTTATTATGCAGGTGGGCAAAGATAGATTTTCTCAGCTCTTTGTTGGTAGGTAAAAATATCCTTTCTTCCCTTCGGAGTTTTCCACTGTGACCGAAGGTTTCTTGGGCTCAGAAAAAGGATTTGGCTTAAGTGTTCAACTTCCTTATCAAACCGGCAATATACCAAAGGGCGGTTTTCTTTTCGTCAGGGAGAATAATAGAATCGTATGCTGGGTTCAGGGGTTGGAGGATTTTGAACCGCTCGGTCTTAATATATTTTCTTGCCTCATACCCCTTCCGATTCACAGCAAGGACGATGTTTCCGCTTTTCAATGGATGGTTGGGCTCGATGAGAAGGAGGTCACCCGGAAGGATATTTCCGTCAGTCATTATCTCCCCCTCAGCCAGAGCGTACCATGCATCCGTGTCGGTAGTTTCGCCGAGTTCAAATTCGGTGGAGACTTTATGAGGGAATTGGAGATCTTTCAGGTCGGTCCATTTGGAGCATTTATCCCGCCGTAAGATAGGGAGGAGGAACTTCTTTCTTAACGGTGTATCCTCCTCGAAGTCTTTGTCCCGGAGATATATAAATTCGATGTCATGGAATAGCTTCGATTCCTTATCCAGGCAGGCTAACTTAGCAATTTTCTTCCTCTCCACCCCGAGAAGCTGAGCTAACTTTATTATCCGGTTAAATGGCAAAGGAGCTACACCTCGCTCGATATTAGATATAGCTTGTTTGTCCTTATAATTTAGCTCCTTTGCTAAGAAATCCTGATTGAGCCCTAATTCCTTACGACGCCGTCTAATAAACAAGCCCGCTTTTCGTCTTGCCATAACCTTCTCTTTTACTTTCATCTTTCGCCTCCTTTATGCTTTATAATAATATTATAGACTATAAATATCCAATTTGCAATATTTTTCTTACCTGACTGCAAGAAAAATGAATTAACGCCACAATAGACGATAACTCAGGCTCCAAAGATGGGATAGAAGAATGGCGATATTTTAGGTTGACTGTGGAATGTTTTATTGGTAAAATTAATAAGTTTAAAAAATATGTTTTCTTACCCGAAGGACATGTATCTTTTAGAGATATATAAATATCCCCTCTATTACGAGATAGCCTTCCAATATCGGGATATCGAGGGGGAGTGCGACTTTTTGGAGTCTCAGCTGGAGCTTCAGGCTACTGCCTCGAATCGTAGAATTCTCGATATAGGAGGTGGCACAGGCATGCATGTAGTTGAGTTTGCCCGCCGGGGATATGAGGTTCACTCGTTCGATATAGTGCCTGAAATGGTTAACTGGATAAAGAAAAAATGCAAGCAGCAAGGTTTAGAAAAGGTAAAGGTATGGATCGGGGATATGACAGATTTCAAGCAGCAGTTCCGTTACGGGTTGGCGATAAATATGCTCACCACATTTAACTATCTTCTGACCAATGAGGATATAATCCACCATCTTAAGGCTGTAGCCGATGCTTTGGACAAAGGAGGCTTGTATATTATAGAATTGACTCATCCGCGTGATTTTTTGGGAGTGGAGAAGTCGACCCTCAACCAGTGGATGGAGAGGAGAGGAGATATTGTTGTGGAGGTGGACTGGGATTACGAAGTCCACCCTGTGGACCCCATAACCCAGGTCCAGGAGAGATTGGTCAAAATTGAGGTGCAGGATGGGGAGAAGAGGCGTACTTTTAAGATGAAACAGCTAAATCGCATCCTTTTACCAGAGGAGCTTAAGGCCCTGGTGGCCTGGAGCGGAGCTTTTGAAGTGGTTGATATTTTCGGGACTTATAAAGAGGATATCAAGTTGGACAAGAGCAGAAAGTCATGGCGGATGATTCCCATCCTTCGAAAATTATAGCGGAGAATCCCCATATAGTTGCCTTGCTTTTGAGGTCAAAGATATTATTAGGCTTTTTGTACAAAGAAGATCTTGCGAAATGCTAATTATGTAGCTGAGGAGGAGGTAAAAGGGTAATGGTTTGTTGGAGAAGGCTCCTGGCTGCTTTCCTAAGTGTGATACTTGTTTTAGCTGCCATAAATTGTGGAAAGGGAGAAGATACATCCGAAGAGTTAGCCGGCTTCACCGAGCATCAACGGAGAATCCTCCAGGCTCGCCTCAACTACGAAGTAAAGGTGGATAACTGGATTCTGAAAGAGGAAACGCTGGAGATGATAATGAACCTGAGGGTCATTAACAACGGGGCAAAACCTCGCTTGAGCTATCTTACTCTAAAGCTTACCCAATACGGTGAAGATGAAAAAATCCCTCTGGAGGCGAGGAGATTAACATTGGATGTCAGCAAAATAGCGAAAGGTAGGGGACAGTCTTTTATGATTAAACTTCCGGGCGCTGTGCCCTCGGTGGAAGGCATAAGTCTTGAGATAGAGCGCATTCCGCCAAGGGAGTTTCTTCATCAATATAAGGAATTTTAGCATAGGAAATTATCCCTTTTGAGGTTATATTATGAGCCAGGGCTTAGCATTTAAATGAAGGATATGGTTTCCAAAGGAAAGGGACGACTCCTGGGTCTGGATTATGGAGAGAAGTTCATCGGAGTGGCGGTGAGCGATGGTCTGGGCATAACCGCTCAAGGCCTGGGTAGAATAGTACGAAGAAATCCGCAAGCCGACCTGGATAAAATAAGGGAACTGATAAAGGAGCACCGGGTGGAAAAGCTCATAGTCGGATTACCTCGGAGAATGGATGGCACCCTGGGAACCCAGGCAGAGGCTGTTATGAAATTCATTGAAAAGCTGCGGGGAGCTTTGGGGATGGAAGTGGAACCCTGGGATGAAAGGCTTACCACGGTAGAGGCGGAAAGAGCTATGATAAGGGGTGACCTCAGCCGAAGCAAGAGGAAGAGGATTGTTGACAAGCTTTCGGCAGTGCTTATTTTGCAGAGCTACTTAGACCATTTGCACTTTTCTCTGCAGGGCAAGGTGTCAGATGAGGACTAAAACAATCCTGGTGTTCATATTAATTATCGGGTACATCTGTATCCGGACAATAGCCAGTGGTGTCTATACTCATCTACGAAGCCCTTATTATGGATTTGTCGAGGCGTTCAAGTTAGTGGAGATAAAGTTTGGCGCCACTACAGAAGAGGTGATTAGCCGTCTTGTCCGGGAAGGAATAATACCCGGCAGAAAGGGATTCCAGTTACTATTGCTTCTGCAACCAAAATCTCGTTTTATAAAGGCTGGGGAGTATAAGTTCGATGTGGGCTTATCCCCATTGCAGGTCTATCAGAAGCTGGTCTCAGGGCAGGTTTATTATCACCCCTTAACCATACCCGAGGGGAAGGACCTGTTTGACATCGCCGAGCTGGTAGAGAAGGGGGGATTTTGCTCCCAGTCCGACTTCCTGGCGGCTGCCCAGCAAAACGAGCTTGTCCGGCAGTGGGACTTACAGGCTGATAACCTGGAGGGATACCTTTATCCCGATACTTATATGCTTACCAAGGGAGTGAAACCTTCCACCATAGTCAAGATGATGATGAAAAGGTTTCAGGAGGTCTTCAATGAAGAGCTGAGGGAAGAATGTGCCCGAAAAGGCTTTTCCGTCAGGGAGATCGTCACCCTCGCTTCTATAATTGAAAAAGAAACCTCCATCCACCAGGAGAAACCTATAATCTCCGCCGTATATCGCAATCGGCTGCGCCGGGGAATGTTGCTTCAATGCGATCCCACCCTGATTTATGCGCTCAAGAAGGAAATCCTCTATCAGGGTAATATCAGAAATCGAGATTTTGAGTTCGATTCGCCTTTTAACACTTATCGTTACAAAGGCTTACCGCCTGGTCCTATTGCTAATCCGGGTCGGGAGTCCCTTATAGCTGCCCTCCATCCAGCGGATAGCGATTACCTGTATTTTGTCTCCAAAAATAACGGGGAGCATCACTTCTCTCGGACTTTGAGGGAGCACCAAAATGCAGTTATACGCTACCAGAAAAGGCATCCGAGAACAGGAAAAGGCGGAGCGAGCTCAAAAACTCCCACCTTTCCTTCGTAATTTGGCTTTATATGTTTTATTAGAGGAGTAAGATGACAAATACTTCTTCAAAGGGAACATCAAAGTTGAATTTCAATCTCCTTGCGCAAGAGGGGGGCGATAATGCGAAGTCAATTTTTGAACTGGCAATGTGGTTGAAAGCCCTCGAATGTTTTGCAGTGGCAGAGAGGCAAGCCCTCTTCTTTG
>JAOUOQ010000372.1 GCA_029880275.1 Candidatus Aminicenantota bacterium
TATGAGAACCGCCATCAACACTCCGAATAAGGAGATGGCGCTTAGGCCTATATCAATTATTATCTTGGATTCCTCCCCAACTGTAAGAAGGCTGGCTATCCTGGATGTGAATATCATCACGAGGGCGAAGAAAAGCAGAAGATAAAGGACTCGGTCGCGGATCGCCTCCCGGAAGGTGTTCAAGGCGATAGGGTAGACCCTCATCCTTTCTCCTCTCCCTTTCGAATCTCGTCGATGAATATATCCTCCAGGGACTTTTTCTGCGGGTTAACGGATATGACCTTACCCTTGTGAGCCTTTATAAAAGTGAGGGCGCGCTGGATGCCCTCTTCCCCTTCGACCTTGATAAGTGTTCTGTTGGTTTCGTGAGAGATGACCTCAAACGCGGGAACTAACTTGTCGACGGATATCCCCTCCAGCACTATCTCGTGAAAATCCACCTTCTCCTTGATAAGCTCTCCTATCTTCCCCACGCTGATTATCCGCCCACCGATTATGATGGCTACCCGATCGCAGACCATCTCTACATCGGACAGAATATGGGAGCTGAAGAAAATCGTCTTGCCCCTCTTCCCCAGGTCGATTATTATATCCCGCACCATCCTCCTCCCGATGGGGTCCAGAGAAGACATAGGCTCATCCAGGATTACCAGCTGGGGGTCGTTTATAAGAGCCTGAGCCAGTCCTATCCGTTGGAGCATACCCCGAGAGTACTTCCGGAGCTGCATATCTGCATGCTCTTGCAGCCCTACCAACTCCAGAAGGAAGTCTATCCTTTTGTGGCGATAGCGGCGGCTGTATCCGAAAAGCTGACTGTAGAAATCGAGAAACTCCCAGCCAGTAAGATAATGGTAAAAATATGGCTCTTCGGGCAGGAAGCCTATTCGGGCTTTCACCCCTACATTGGTATTTTCCTTGCCGAAGATAAAGACCTCGCCCTGGTCGGGGTAAGAGATACCATTTATTATCCGAATGGTGGTGGTCTTACCAGCCCCGTTAGGTCCCAAAAAACCGAATGCCTCTCCCTGCTGAACCTGGAGGGAGAGATTGTGAAGAACAAGCTGCTTCTTTAGAAAGAAACCGCTGCGAAAGCTCTTATATAAATTCTTTATCTCTATCGCGGGAATCATGGCTAAACTCCGAAAGAGCTTTTAATCATATCACTAACATAAATAATCTACCTTATTTCTCTTCTTTGTCAAGAGAATTTCGTAAAAATCAAACCCCATAAAAGGCCTTCAGGGAATCCCGCGGGCAAGCCTCCCATGGAAAAGCCCTGCACCCTTCAGGGAACATCTGTGTCCTTTTTCTAAGACAGAGTATAAAATTTAGGACAGGGAAGAGCGCCTCTTAAAACATCAAGCACCTCAGTATGCCCCTCAGCTAATATGATATATGATACAATAATTATGGTTGAGTACCAAGCTATTATTCTCTGGCATAGTTATTGCTGTCCAAATTTGCCAAAGGAGAAAAGCAACCATGAAAAAGACGCTTTTAGTCCTCTGTCTAACTGTGTTCATTGCCTGCCCCCTCCTCGGGGATCAGCCAGATGGAGAATACCGGCTCTATCTGGCCATCATCACCGGGGGCGCCTTCTTCAGCTCCCCTGATTCCGGAGGCGACTACCATATCCTCAGCCTTTACGATATTGACAATACCTATACCATAGGATTCCGTCTTGGCTACCACATAGCTCCACAGTGGGACCTGGAGACAAGCTTCCATTATAATCCCACTCACCTGAGGATACAAAGTTCTATCTTCGCTCCTCCAGGACAACAAAACTTCATCTATCGGGAGTGGGTAAACAAGCTCGATGTTCTCAGCTTTAACACTAATTTGACCTACTACTTTGTACAAAAAAGGGTGCAGCCCTTCCTTACTGCCGGGATGGGCGGAATCACTTTTAGCAGGGAGGCAACAAGTCGTACCAACTTTGCCGTCAATCTCGGTGGGGGAGTGAAGTTCCATCCGAAAAAGAGGTTAAGGATTAGTTTCGACATCAAGGACCTGATAATTTTCAATCAGTATCTCTTTCTCGAAACCCGAAACAATCTCGC
>JAOUOQ010000373.1 GCA_029880275.1 Candidatus Aminicenantota bacterium
CCTTCTGAGAGTAACTCAGTTTACAATATTCGGCTAATGCGTATTTTCTTATTTCGCTGCTTCAAGCCGTGAAAGAAGAGGAGGTCAAACGATGACATCTTCCCCTGAGGAGAGCTCACCTCCTAAATCCCCGCCGTGGTACAGGCAGATAACTCCCACCCAGAAAAAATCCCTCCTGGCAGCCTCCATGGGCTGGATGTTAGACAGCATGGATATAATGCTCTATGCGCTGGTGTTAGCCCATCTGATGAAATCGCTGGGGATGTCAACCGCCATGGGGGGGTTGCTCGGCTCGTTCACTCTGTTAGCCTCGGCGGTGGGAGGCATACTGTTCGGAATCATAGCCGATAGAATAGGCAGAACCAAAGCCCTGATGGCCAGCATATTAATATACTCTGTCTTCACCGGGGCGTGTGGCCTGTCGCAGACTATCCTCCAACTTGCCATCTTCCGCATCCTGCTGGGGCTGGGCATGGGGGGAGAGTGGGCAACCGGTGCGGCGCTGGTGGCGGAGACCTGGCCCTCGGAGCATCGGGGGAAAGCCCTGGGCATTATGCAGAGCTCGTGGGCGGTGGGCTACGCCGTGGCCGCCGGGGTTACCGCCTTCATCCTCCCCCGCTTCGGCTGGAGGGGAGTGTTCTTCGTGGGGGTGCTCCCTGCTCTGTTCACCTTCTGGATTCGCCGGCATGTGGAGGAGCCGGAAATCTGGCGGGAGACACAGCGAGAGAAAAAGACCGCCGCCGGCAAGGGGAGCTTGATGGAGATCTTCCGCCCCCCCTATCTGAGGAACACCCTGGTCACCACCATTATGAACGCCGGCACCATGTTTGCCTGGTGGGGGCTGTTTACCTGGATACCCGCCTATCTGGGGCTGCCCCCCGAAGAAGGGGGCATGGGGCTGAGCGTGGTCAAAACCTCTACCTGGATCATAATCATGCAGACGGGGATGTGGGTGGGCTATATCAGCTTCGGCTTTATATGCGATAAAATCGGACGAAAGGTCACCTACATCATCTACCTCTTCGCCGCCGCCGCTCTGGTCCCCCTGTACAGCAATGTGCGCGACACCACCACCCTGCTGCTGCTGGGTCCGTTTCTGGCGTTCTTCGGCACGGGGTACTTCTCGGGCTTCGGCACCATCACCGCCGAACTCTTCCCCACCAGGATTCGGGCAACCGCTCAGGGGTTTACTTACAACATCGGGCGGGGCCTGAGCGCCATCGCACCCTTCACCATCGGCGCCCTGGCGAAGACCCACGGGCTGGGCATCGCCTTCTATCTCACTTCGGCGTCCTTCCTGTTCGCGGCTCTGGTAGCCTTCGCCCTGCCGGAGACCAAGGGCAAGGAGCTGGAGTAAAGAGTCTAAATGATACTGTCGCCATATTTTAGGCGAGGGGTTAGCAACAAATTATTAACAGAAGGCAATTATAAAAAGCTGATAAGAAAATATGTATTTTTTCTTAAACCTTGCGCATAACTATAGAAAAAAGTGAGGAATGCTGAGATATTATTTAAGCTAAATTAAATAGCTCAATAAAATTTTGCTTGACAAGGGAAAGGAATTGTTATAATTTATATAACAACTGTTATATTTTATATAACAAGGTGGAATCTATGTATCTTGCAGCCAGTAAAGAGAAAATTTTAACATTATTTTTTGATGACCCTGCCAGAGAGATACATCAGAGAGAAATATCGCGTCTGGCAAAAGTTCCACCCCATAATGTTAACAAATATCTGAAAGAGTTTGTTAAGGACGAGCTATTAATAAAAAGGGAAATATCTAATATGACTTTTTTCAAAGTCAATCCGCAAAGTGATTATTTATTTAAAATATTTGAGATATTCGAGGTTTTAAGAAGAAAAAAGTTTTTATCTAACAATAAAAAAATAGCTCGTTTGCTTACTAAATATACTGATAATCTCATACATCTTTCTAATAGGGAAGTTCAGATGGTCCTTTTATTCGGCTCGGTAGCAAGGGGTCAATGGACCAAAGGCAGCGATATTGATATTTTAACTGTCACCTCCATAAAAGATAACCAAAAAAAAGTA
>JAOUOQ010000374.1 GCA_029880275.1 Candidatus Aminicenantota bacterium
TCGCCGATTGCTTGATGAAAACCATATACCATGGCAGACCAGCACCTATAAAGTGGATATTGGCGGCGGGGGAACTTTAGGTTTTTACCTGTCTCAACTGGGGATGGAGGTAATAGATGTGGGAGTGCCTCTCCTCTCCATGCACTCCACCTTTTCCGTAGCCTCCAAGATAGATATTTACTACCTCTATCTGACCTGCAAGGTTTTTCTCATGAACAAGTGAAGGGAGGACAGGCATTTCATAGGTTTCTCTGAGGAGAAATGGTAGCTTGTAAAGATTAGCTGCGCCTGGGTGCTTTAGCTGACTGTCATTTGGCTCCCTTGCTAAGGCGGTGCGGGCAGAGTTCCGCTGCGGGGCATGGGGAGCATCTCTCATGGCGGCAGTAGTTTTTAGCCAACCTCACCAGCGAGCTTTCCAGCGAGGGGAAATCCACCTCCGAGCCCCCCTGGGAAACCCACTCTTCCATCAGGGACGTCAGCGGCTCACCAGGCGGTGTGGTGGGAAGAAGCCCCAGCCTTCGTGCCGACAGCAGAGCTAAATCCTGGAGCTGGGGTTGGGCTTTATCCCATACTCCCCTGAGCTCTCGCAGAAAGATATTTACGGTTACCTTCCCTATCCCATTTCCCAGGTCTATCAGCCGATTCTCCAGGTCTCCGGAGTCCGATGCCTGGAGGTGTAGTCGGTTGAGGTCACCCTCATACATTTCTACCAGAGTGCCCATCACCGCAAGGAGCTTGGTGGCTGTTTTGAAGTCGTAGCGGACATACGCTCCGGCATCCAGTATCTCCACCAGACCATCCCACCCCGTTTCCAGGATGCTCTGCGGTGTGATAACTCCGCGTCTGTCAAACTCCTCATAGGTCTTTATGGCAATGCCTTCGCCGATGCGGGCTCCAAAGAGGATGGAAGCGAGGAACCATTTGAATATCTCCTCCGATTTCCCACTCCGAAGCTCAATCCCCAGGAAGCGGGAGAAGCTCCCCCCTCCCTTTTCCACTACCGACTTCAGCTTGTCTTTCTCTTTCATCCTACCATCCCTCAGAGGGGAACGGGATATGGAGACCAGCCTTTTTCAGGCGGGCGATGGTTGTCGGGTAAGGGTCGCATACCTCGTCTTCTACATAATCACGGTATCCGAGGGAGTTGAGACGAGCGATGACCTGCTTTCTCTCCTCGGCGGGCATCAACCGCGGGTCGCTCATACAGGCGATATGGAAGCTCACTCTCTCCTGCAGGAGATGCGCTACCGCCTGGAAGGGAAGCTCATAGAATTCCCCCCTGGCTCCTGTCCTCCGCTGGAATCCCTGCGGAGTGCCCCCTTTAATGCACACCCTCAGGTGGAGGTTGGGCAGACCCTTTAGCTCTGTGGCATAGCTTCTGTCATATCCCAGCAGGATGCCGTTGGTCTCCAACATGAACAGGTATCCGCTGGTCTTCACTAGCTGCAGGAGCTGGAGGAGGTGCTCCTTGCAGAGGGTGGGCTCCCCACCTGAGATGCGGAGCTTTTTTACGCCTTTTTTCCGAGCATTGTGTAAAAGTTTACCTGAAGCCTCCTCGGGGGAGTAGAACACCCCATGCTCTTCGGGGAAATCCCTGGACCAGTTGACCCAACAGAAGGCACAACGAAGGTTGCATCCGACCAGGTAGCCGGTGGAGATTCCCTGATAGACACCGGTGCAGTAGAAGTCGGTGTACTTCCGCTCTGCCTGACGGCAGGTAATAGCTACTGTCTGCCGGGTCAGCTCAATGGGGTCGAAGGGTGGAGATTCGGGCACTATGTATCGCTGGTAGGGGCGTTTGGGTCTGCGCGTGGAATGAGAAAGCATAGGGATATTACCTTTTCAGGGATTTGAGGAAACGCTCAAGGGGGAGGGTGTTGAGCACATCCCCTTTCTCCAGCCAACCCCGGCGGGCGACAGCAACCCCCAACCGCATCCAGCCGAGTTGATGGGGCTGGTGGGCATCGGTGCTGACGACCAGCTTCGCCCCTCGCTTCTTCGCCTCGCGGCAGTTGATATCGCTGAGGTCGAGCCGCTCATAGTAGGCGTTTATT
>JAOUOQ010000375.1 GCA_029880275.1 Candidatus Aminicenantota bacterium
AAGTTCGACTGGAAGAAGATGTCGAACTCAAAGATATGGGTCAGTTCATGGGTGATGAGCTTGAGCATCATCTCCGGAGGGTCATCCAGGGGGACCACCATCCGATTCTGCACCGGCTCGGCAAAAGCCCCCACACCCTCGGGAAGGAAGAGGGGGATCACATGGGTCTGCTCAAACTCGCCGTGTGTCTTGTAAAAGATGAAGGGTATGCGTTGAGAGATTTTGTGGTTAAACCTCTTGTTGAGAAATTCATAGGCATTTTCAGCCCAATTAAGCACATCGTCCAGAAAAGCCTCCTCCTCCGGATAGTAATAGATGTCGAAATGAGGCGATTGGTAGACCCTCCACTCAAAGGTGTCGTAGTTGACCTTGTTCTTCCCGAATCGCTGTCCGTAGAGGGGAAGGGGGAGGAGAAGTATTAAAAGGAAGGAGAGAATCCTTCCCAGCGGTAAGCTAATCATTTTCTTTCTCATTTTTATTTATATCCTCCATTATTCCGATAGTATATATCGGGTCTCCATCGTCTCGCGGGGAACGAGCACTCCCAGAATGTTGGGCAGGAGGCGGTTCATCAGGCTGAAGAAAACAGGTAGGTCAGCAGATGGACGCTTTAGATAGGGGATAGTCTGGGAGTATTTATCCCCATAGACCAGCTCACCGCTGGTGCCATCGGAGAAGTAAAGGTCTAATTCCACCGTGAATTCGGTCTTATCCACCAGACGGGTATAGGTTATTATTCTGCCGGAGACAGGGTGGCGGTATCGCTCCTCCTTAAGCTCTGCTACCGCCTTCGAGGTATAGTTAACCCTTCCCCACATTACCAACTCCGCCTTAGCCTGGGTGGCTAAATCCTTCCAGAAGTCGTTGTCCGCGGGAAGTTCCTCTATGCGGGCAGAGGGAATCTCTATCGGATTCTCCTCTATGACTCTGTAAGGGGTGTTCTTTCTTAGCTCGGTGCGGATGTATTTTACGGTCTCAAAATTGAGGTTCAGCTTCTCCTCGCCCTCAGCCAGAAAACCGGCTACCAGAATAGACCTGTATTTGTTGGGCGGGATTCTTCCCTTCATCGGGTGCTGAATGGTGACCAGATAATTAACCCCGCCACATCCGAGAGCTACCAGCCCTAAGATGAGGCAAAGCCATCCCTTGAGCAATCTTTTGGTCATATTTCTCTTCACTGAATTCTCCTGACGGGGGGTGGCTTCTCGGTTTCTTTCTCCTCTCCTTCTTCCTCTGGCTTTAGCTTCTGATAAAATCTGAGGAAGCTGCTATAGTTATTATTTATATGATAGTTACCAGGGTCAAGGCGGAGGGCAATGCGGTATTCCTTAAGGGCTAAGTCGTACTCCCCTTCGTTCTCATAGGCTATGGCGAGGTTGTTGTGGAGCTTGGCGTTGTTGGGCTCTTCCTCCACAGCCATCTTCCAGCGGAAAAGAGCCTCTTTCCACAGCCCCTTGCGAGCTGCTTCGAGGGCAAACTTGCTGTCTGATTTGCCGGTAATGCCGCCGCAAGAAACCACTAACCCGCATAATGCTATAACTGCGAGGAGTAGGCCGTATTTTTTCATAATTATTACCTTAACTGTATCTCGCTACTCACATTAATTATAGTATACTAAAATTAGAGTTGCAAGGAAACTGTATTTAAAATTCTTCTTTCCAGGGACGGACCCCTTATTCCCCTTTCATTATTGATGTCCCGGGGGCAGAGTGAAGTAATGACCATTACATTTAGTTGTAAGGTATTGACCCATGAAAAGGCTTGACTTGTGGACAAGCTATTGTATAATGGTCAAAAATTAGGGAAATCAGCCTCTTATGGAAGACAAGGACTATTACTGGCTCGCTCTTACCCTGGTTCCCAGAGTGGGGAGAATCACCTTTCACAGGCTTCTGGAGAAGTTCGGCTCTGCCGAGAAAGTCTTCTCCGCCTCCTGGGAGGAGCTGAGCTCTTTCCCTCTCTTGCGGAGGCAGTCAATAGAGCATATATACGGCTTGAAGATTAAGGAGAAAGTAGAAAAGGAGATAGAAAGGGCGAAAAAAATGGGGGTCAG
>JAOUOQ010000074.1 GCA_029880275.1 Candidatus Aminicenantota bacterium
TCCAGAGCAAATTATTAACCGAGTTCTGGGGACGTCCCATGCACCTGGAAGCCATTATTCTTCTGCCAGAAGGCTTCGAGGAGCATCCACAAGCGCGCTACCCGCTGATGATTTATCATGGACACCATCACCGCACCTTCTACACCCCTGTTGGATTCCGTGAGACTCCGCCCGAACCCGGTCTCACAGGATACGAGAAGACCTACCAGGATATGAGCTATCAATTTTACCAGGATTGGACCGGTCCGGATTTTCCCCGAATGATCATCGTTACCATTCAGCACGCCAATCCTTATTACGATGATTCCTACGCGGTGAATTCTGCCAATGTGGGACCCTATGGAGACGCTATTACCTATGAACTCATTCCCTATATTGAGAAGAAGTTTCGGGGCATCGGTGAGGGATGGGCACGCGTGCTTTACGGTGGCTCGACCGGCGGTTGGGAAGTGTTAGCCGTGCAGATATTTTATCCTGACGAATACAACAGCACCTGGGCTTTCTGCCCGGACCCCATCGATTTTCGGGCATATCAGGTGGTGAACATCTACGAACACGAGAATGCCTATTACATGGATAGCCAATGGAAGCGCACTCCCCGGCCGGGGCAGCGCAACTATCTCGGCGAAATCAGTGCCACTATAGAGGAGACGAGTTATCACGAGCTCGTTCTGGGGACCAACGGTCGCTCAGGAGGTCAATGGGATATCTGGCAAGCGGTGTTTGGACCTGTGGGTGAGGATGGTTATCCCAAGCCAATCTGGGATAAGCGAACCGGCAAGATTGACCATTCTGTCTCCGAGTATTGGCGTGAAAATTATGACCTCCGCTACATCCTGGAGCGTGATTGGGCGAAGCTCGGACCCAAACTCGCGGGGAAGCTCCATATTTATGTCGGGGATATGGATAACTACCATCTGAATAATGCTGTCTACCTGATGGAAGAATTTCTTGAGGGCACAAAAAATCCGTATTACGACGGCGTGGTGGAATATGGCGACCGATTCGAGCACTGCTGGAGCGGCGACCATAATAACCCAAACTCTATCCAGCGTTTGACTATCAATCAGCGCTTTGCTCCCCAGATGGTGGAGCATATTCTGAAGACCGCACCGCCCGGAGCGGATATAACCAGCTGGAGGTATTAATAACTAAGCCGCATGTTGGCTCAAGGGCTGCTCTTGCACATTTTAGCCCTTTTGAACTCAGGCTCTTTTTAACGCAAGGAGATTTGAAGACTAAATCCCCGGCCGCTGCAGGATATTAGATTTCAGAGTTGTAGTGAAGGCTGTTTATTTCAGCTTGCGGATGCGCACCTCAATCTCTTTGTCATCTTTCAGCAATTCGACCAGCTTTGAGGTGTCTGTGTTACCATAGTGATAGGGGTAAATGATTTGCGGCTTGAACGCTCTGGCGGCATCGGCTGCCATCTCCGGCGTCATGGTATAGGGCACATTCATCGGCAGAAAGGCGATGTCAATATCCTTCAACTTTTTCATTTCGGGCACATTCTCGGTATCTCCGGCGATATACACTTTTTTATCCCCGAAGGTGATCACATAGCCGTTGCCCTGCCCCTTAGGATGGTAAGGATTCCCCGCACTGCGCATGTGAACGATATTGTAAGCAGGAACAGCCTCAATCTTTAAACCCTGAATGGTTTTAACATCCCCATTTTTCATGACCATACCGCCCTTTACCCTTTGTGAGCAGAGTTCGGTGAGCACCAGGACGGTTCCTTCAGCGCGCAAATTCTCAATTGCATCTTCGTCCAGATGGTCGCCGTGCTCATGGGTTACCAGGATGATGTTGGCCTTCGGCATCTTGGTGTAATCCGCATATCCACTGACCGGGTCGATGTGGATGACTTTATCGCCAAAGGTAAACATCAGCGTACCGTGGCCTATACAGGTGATCTTAAGGTCGCCGGAGGAGGTTTGGAAAATATCCGTTTCAAACTCCTCTTGCGCCCATACCGTCAAGGCACATACCAAGATTAAAACACTGAACAATAAGGATAGCCTATACATATTTACCTCCTTTGGAAATTTCCTTAAAATTATTTGTACTACTGCTTCCGCACGCAGTTTTAAAAATTCTATCGCAAAATCTATCGCAAGTAAAGTTTTTCCGGTGAAAAAATATATACAATGTTATTGACATTATAATAAAACTAAAAATATAGGCAAAAGATTTATTTGCATCGCAACAGTCTAATATCATCTTTCCGAAGCGAGCCACTCAAATTGATTTAAAATTTGGTCTTAGCGGGGTTGTAGCCAAAATCTTTGATCACCCAAAACTTAGCTTTACGACTGAAAGACCTCATCCGCCGCAAACTCACACACAATTCTCCACCGTGGCTGAGGAGAGAGGGAGGTATTTCTGAAAGTATTGGTTTAAATGTTTCCTTTGGTGTTTATTGTTGATGGTAAGAAGCCTATTTCATTTTTGTTTTCTTCCCTTTTTGCATATCACATCTCACATCTTATGGTTATGATTAATGACCACAAGATTTCTCAATGAAGCATGTCAGAGGGCGAGAATTGAACATAACATGGATAAAATCTCTATGCTCACAAAAAGGAAATTCCTATTAATATCTTACAGGAATTTAAACACCGGAAACAACAACGTCTGTGAATACTAAGCTCGGTGTTCGTTGGGAGGAGTAGATCCATGGGTCATTGGCGACTTCAGCAAGTTTGTGCCAAAACTTAAGGTGGTTGTCAGCGATGTTCATTTCAGCAACAGCTTGAACAGGCTCTCCATTTTCGAAGAGTTGCCCGAAGATACCAATGGATGCATCGCCGGTAGTCGAGTTGGAGTTGCCGCCTATCAATCCGGTGATGAATATGCCTTTACCGAGGTCTTTCATGATCTCCTTCACGGATCGTTTTCCCGGAGGAATGACCAGGTTTGAAGGTTCTCCCGTAGTTGGTTCCCATCCCAGCTTCCTGCTGTAATACCAATCAATATAGAACTCCTTCAATAACCCTGCTTCGATCATGGTTCTCTTTTTCGCCGCAATCCCATCGCCATCGAATAATCGACTACCCACACCTCCCCGAATAAAAGGATCGTTAATGAGTGTAAAATGCTTGCTTCCGACCCTCTGTCCTTTCTTGTCCGCAAGGAATGATTGTTTTTGCTGGATATTCCTCCCGTACATAGCAGCAAGAAAACCTCCAAGCACCCCGTCAACATTCCGATTCTCTATGATGATTGGCAAGGTCTCCGTTTTGATTTTCTTTGCTCCAAGAAGAGCGAGGGTGCGCTCCGCGGCTTCTGCACCAATCTTTTCCGGGGAAGGCATGCCCTTTCTCGCAACAGACACGACAAAGTTGCCTGCCATTGGTCTGCGGTCCCCCTCATCCTGTACTGTCATTTGAGCACCTGCCGAGTAGATAGTGGATTCCCTGTACCCTTCGAAAGCGTTACTTGTCATCACGATCGATTCTCTACGGTCGTCGTATTGCCTCGCAGTGACCGAGATTACCTTATCCCCACCCTTAGAAAGGCAAGACTCCTCTATGGTCCTTACTATTTTATGTCTGCCTTCAGGAGTCAATTCATCGTATGAAGGATCGAGTATTCCCAAGTCCATATCGACCCTTCCTTTATAGTATTTCGGGTCCGGCAAAGTGCGGTAAGGGTCCTCGGCCAGGAGTTTGGTTGTAGATATGGCATTTGAGATGAAATCCTTCAGGGCATCCTTGCGGAGGTCCGAAGTGCTTTGTCTTGAATAACGGCCATTGGCGAAGACTTCGATGGCTAATCTCTTAGTTGAAGCCCCTTCGATACTCTCCGGCTTGCGCATCCGGTAACTAATCTCAACGAATCGAATGCGAAGAATGCCAACCCGGCAATCATCAGCGCCAGCAGACTTGGCGGTCTTGATTGACCAATTAGCTAAATCATACATTTCTTTATTCATCTCTATACTCCTTATGCTTTCACTCCACCCACGGTCATGGATTTTACAAGAACGGTAGGCATGCCCATGCCGCAAGGAACTGCTTGTCCGCCTTTACCGCATGAACCACTACCGCCCTTAAACATTTCTAAGTCATTAGCCACCATGGTAATGTTCCTGAGCATCTTAGGGCCATTGCCCATGATGTTGATGTCCTTGATGGGTGCCGTGAGATTTCCGTTCTCGATCATTCGTCCCTGAGAAACATAGAACGCGAAATCCCCTTCGCCGATTCTTACTTGTCCGTTACTCACATCCTGCACATAAATGCCTCTCTCAACGCTTTTGATGACATCTTCAGGTGTAGCCGGTCCAGCCAGCATGTAGGTATTCCGCATGCGGGGCTGCACGTAATGCTCATAGCTCTGGCGGCGGCCATTACCGGTTGGCTTCACTTTGTAATACCCTGCGGAGATCTTGTCATGCATATAGCTGGAAAGGATACCATTGTCCACCAGCACTGTTCTCTGTCCGGGAGTACCTTCGTCATCTACATTGATGGAGCCCAGCATATTTGGGTTGGTGCCGTCGTCAACGATAGTTACAAAGGGCTCAGCCACTTTTTTCCCGATCATAGTGCAATAGGTAGAGATTTTCTTCCGATTAAAGTCGGCCTCCATTCCGTGTCCGATGGCTTCGTGAAGAAGGACACCCGGAACGCCTGGGCCCAGCACGACTGGCATCTCTCCGGCCGGAGGCTGAACGGCATCGAAAAGAATAATCGTCTGATCAACAGCTGTTTTGGCCACCTCGTCCACCACGGCTTTGGTGTAGAATGAGAAGTCCCTGCGACCACCGATTTGCCAGGCAGCCCTTTCTCGCTTGCCATTCTTTTCAGCCACTACAGAAGCGTAGAGGTAATTCCTGGGCAAAAGATCCTCGGCTTTTGTACCTTCGCTTGTGACTACCAGGATTCTTTTCTGATCGTCGTAAAATCCAGCATTCACCTTGATGATTAGAGACGAGAGAGAGAAGCATTTGTCGTTTGCAGATTGAACAAGAGGTAGCTTGGACTCAAGAGGCACCGAAGTCAGTAGTGTTGTGAGCGGGTAGTAATTTTTCAGCTTCAATTGTGCAAACTGGTCGGCAGGTTTCTTTGAGGTAGAGTCGGCAATAGTGGCGGCGGTCGATGCAGCAGCCAGCATCGACTGTTCGGTAAACTCCTGCGTGTACCCGTAGCCAACCTGCTCGCCTTTCACGGTTCGAATGCCTACGCCGAGAGCCACGTCGCTGTATGCTCGGTTCACTTTGCCGTCTTCAAGGATGACCCAATTGCTAATGGTGTGCTCGAAGTAGAGGTCGGCGAAATCACCACCCTTAGAAAGCGCCTCAGAAAGCACCTTCTGGCATAGAGAGTCTGTGATACCGAACTCGGATTCAAAATACCCTGGCTTATCCGCGCGGGCAAGCTCGAACCAGCCCCTCGGTAAAACAGGTACTGCTACAGCTGCGACGGCGGCTGTACCAGTAGTCTTGAGAAAAGAACGTCTGGTTATGGTTTTCATATCGCCCTCCAAATATTTATGTTGGATACTACAAAAAGTATATCACAACAAAATGATTAAAATTAACTTTTAAAAACAGCATAGGTAAAAATATCAATTCTATAACATATTTATATCCTCCACCAATAAGAGAATTTTATAAACACACTGTAACCTGTGCGAGCATAGCTTCCTGCTTCGTCTTGCAAGAAATTGCTATCCACGCCGAGGAAAAATACCGTCCCCGGTCTGAGGATATAGCTAACCAGAAAGCTATTGTATATTTTCTTATAATAGTGGTTGTAATCTATGATTGCCCTCAGGGATAGAGTCTTGGATATCTGATAGGTCGTCCTCTGCCGAATGACATTGTAATCCCAGAGCTGTTTTCCTCCTCTTTCCTCATAGAAGGTATTTTTGCTGAGATCGAATCCCATCTGAAGTCTATTGCTGGGCTTAAAGTTGAGAAAAACTCCGTAAGTGTTGCTCCATCCAAGAAAAGGATCGTCAGAGTCATAGCTAATGTTGTCCCCTGTTCTAAAGTAAAACTCGAAGGGAAGCCAGCCGATTAAATTTGTAGAGCCATTCAGAGTAAATGAGTTTTTATGGAAATTAATTCCCCCGTATCTCTCCATGTAATTCTGAAAAGAAACATACAAGCGGGAGAATTGAGTAAATTCGAAGTTAACCTCTGCTTCCGCCCATTTGTCGGTCATGATATTTTCGTTGTAAGCATTCATGTTGCCTGCACTAAGATTAAAGTAGACAACATTTAAATACTTTTTCTCGGGAAAGGTGCGAAAGGAAGTAAAGGCACCCATTCTTTTATAGTCCACTCGGTTGACAAAGCCAGAGGAAGCTTCAAAGTCCGGGTGAATAGCTTTCCAATTCACACCTGCCACCCAATGTTTTGTATAATATAAAAAGTTGCCGTAGAGAGCCGGGGCGGCGCTGGTGTCCTCCTCGCCGGATTTAGTCTTGGAAGCCAGAGCCTGAAAAGAGAAGAAGTATTTATTCTTAAACTTAAACTGCCCATCTACACCGGCGACCCGATTATAGGAGCCGTCAATCTCCTTATCAGCCATGCTAAAGCCCAGATATGATTCCTGAAAGACATCGGTCTTCATGCGAAAGATGTTAAATAGGGCATTGTCATCCCTGCTGTCTCCTCCATTGTGCACCTCCCAAAGGCTCTCTGTGGGATTAAGGTCATATGCAGAGAGAAATCCATAAGTGAGCCGCCCCACTTTTCCCGTGAGCTTTGCTCCCAGGAAAGGATTGATAATTCTTCTGGTATAGACCATCTCAATCTCAGGAAACTGAAAGATTTCCATCCCCTCAAGGAAGAAAGGTCTCTTTTCAGAGTAATACAGGGCGAACCTCTGATTTATATCAATCTGGGGAGCGTCTGCCTCAATATGGCTAAAATCGGGATTGAGAGTGAAGTCTAAAGTTATATCAGAACTCACACCATATTTGAGGTTGACGCCCGGTTGGAAGTCAACTTTTTTATCCTGTGTTTTAAGCGAGGTTATCAGGGGCATGACTTCAAGATTTTTACCTTTCTCCACTTCGCCCTGAATTAAAATTTCTCTTCCCTGGACGATTAGGCCCGGTATTTCTCTTGACATACTCGGCCAGACGATAATCTCACCTTTTCGGGGAATGTTTCTCCCAATACAAATGTTCCATACTTTATTCTCTTTATCGGGAAAACGAATACTCTTGAAGGGAAGCGCCATCTCTATGGTATACCCTTCCTCATTAATCTTTCCATCGGTATAAAAAGCGGTATCCCAGCTATCGCTCTCGTTTTCATTGCCGCCTTCTTCAGTGCGAATGGCATCTCCCTGGACTCCGACAGGGTTAATGAAAAACTCAAAAGCACGACGCTTCTCATTAAATGTATCCAAAAATATCACTACCCAATCATCATCAAAAAGGTTATCCCGATTGGTTATAGAAGCCCTTATTTTCTGCGGTTCAGAATCATAGCAGCGAATAGCTATGTATAAATTTTTCTGGTCATAGCCAAGATAAGCCACGGTTTTTTCGGAAGGGACTCCCTTTTCTTTGGGAGCAAATTGAACGAAATCCTCGATTTTTAACGCCTCCTGTTCCCAGACAGGATTCTCCAGAATGCCATCTATTTTGGGGGGAGAAGTGAGTCGGGGTATCTTTAAGATTTTTTCCTCCGAGATACTAAGATTAGATAGCAACAGAATGACCATTAAGAATGTAACAAAATATAATCCTCTTTTCCTCATATCATTGTTATCCTTTTTCGCTTTTACCGCTTTTACTTATAATACGAATATAGTCTCTTAAAGGTTCAATTAAAGTAAATGATTTTCGCATACAAAAAGCTCTTGGCTATGGGCGCCGATGTCTGTTTTAAAATATGCCTCTATACAAAAATTTCAGGATGAAATCATTGTAATAGTATCGCATTCCCGCTATAATAATTTTCTAATTAAAATGATTCGCACGAAAAAGCTCTCATCCATCGTGGGTATGTGTTATGAAAACAAAAACCTATGACCTGCGGGAAATCGGGTCCCATTTTCAGATTTACGGCGATTTTGTTTCCGGAATTGCTTTCGGCGCCGGTCATATCAACGACACATTCGCGGTTACTTACAACCAGGCCGGAATGCCTATCCGTTATGTACACCAGCGGGTCAATCACCAGATTTTTAAGGATGTCCCAGCGCTAATGGAAAATATACATCGGGTTACCAATCATCTGAGGAGTAAATTTGCAGCGCTGAATTGTCAACATCTGTCCCGGCGAGCCCTGACCCTGGTGCTCACCAAGGATGGCAAGCCCTATCATCTGGATGCAGAGGGTAATTACTGGCGCACTTACCTGTTTATAGAAAAGGCGCATACCTAC
>JAOUOQ010000376.1 GCA_029880275.1 Candidatus Aminicenantota bacterium
TTCAGCAACTACTGGCTGGTAGTATTCCAGTATGACTATCTTTCTGTGGGCGACTGGGACATCGTTTGCAGGAGGGTTAATTCCAATGGCACATTAGGAGGAGGCGGCGCTTACTATGTTTCCAACCCCAGCGATTCCGACCAGCAATATCCCGCAGTGGCTTACAACTCCACCGATAACAACTTCTGCGTGGTCTGGGAAGATGAGAGGGATGCGGCAACCTACGATCGGGAGCTCTATTCCCGCATAGTGACCGGCAATGAGATTCCCATTACCCCGGAGAACGCGCTCGTAGGTTACTCTAAAGACCAGTGGGCACCCGCCATCGCCTACCTCCCCTCGGTCAACGGCTACCTGGTTGCCTGGGAGGAAGAATGGAACTATGCAACCACCGGATTTGATATTGCGTGCAAGCGAGTAAATAAAAATGGTATCCCCTTGAGCACTTCCGGTAAATGGGTGGTTCAAACCAATGGGTCTCAGATTTCCCCGGCAGTGGCTGCCAATACTACCGATAACAACTTCATAGTAGTATGGGAGGATGCCCGCAACTATGCGAGCACCGGCTACGACATCTACGGTCAGCGCATGAGCAGTGCCGATAACCCTGCTAAGGTGGGGAGCGAGATTGTCATGTGCACCGATACCGCCAATCAGCTTGACCCTGCGGTCTGCTACTCCCCCGCTTACAACAGGTATCTGGTCGCCTGGTATGACTTCAGACCCAGCACCACTATGGCCGACATCTACGGGCAGCTGGTCAAAAACGACGGCACCGTGGAGGGGCCATTAAATGGTTTTAAGCTCTCTTCCCAGGTCGGTGTAAACGAGGTTTACCCCCACTTAGCCTGGAACTCCTCCCATAAGAACTTCTTCCTGGTGCAGGAGGACGACCGCTATTATGGCACCAGTTCCTACGACATCTTCGGCAGAAAGGTCACCCTTGAATCCACCATCCTCACCGGTATGGGCTACGGGGGGAAATCGTGGTATAAAGCCTTTGACATCTATGGGCGCCGCTTCCAGAATGTCAAAGCCTTCGGAGCAGCTAATCCCAACGGGGAGATAGATGTGAGAGTGGCAGACCTGTGGAATGATAAAGGTAACCCCGAGATGATAGTGGCTCACGGCTCCGGGGGGAAGTCGTGGATAAAGATATTCAACTACGACGGAACTATTTTCGGTTCCATCAAGTGCTTCGGGGCTTCTAACACCGGGGGGCAGGTGCACCTGGCGGTAGGGAACTTCGATACCAACCAATATGACCTGGAGATTGCCGTAGCTACCGGAAGGAATGGCAACTCCCAGGTGAAGGTATTCGAGGACTATGGTCTGCTCAGGGCGAGCTTCAAGGCCTATGGAGCGGCTAACGCTGAGGGTGAGGTCTATCTGGCGGCGGCTGATTTTAATGGGGATGGCGAAGATGAGATAATCACCGGCACCGGCATCGGGGGTAACTCCCTGGTGAAAATCTTTAGTAACACGGGCACCTTCCAGAGCTCCTTCTATGCCTTTGGCAGCGAGAACACCCAGGGTTCCATCCACCTGGCGGCGGGCAACTTTGACAGCATGCTCGCTGATAAGGAGATAGCGGTGGCTACCGGTCAGGGGGGGACCAACCTGGTGAAGATATTTGAGCAGAACGGCACCCTTATTACCTCGTTTTTAGCCTTTGGTAGTGGTGGCAATCCCAACGGCTCGGTGCACCTCGGCGCAGTAGAGACTGCTGCCTTTACTGGCTTGGTAGATGAAATCCTCTGCGGTCAGGGTTATGGAGGGAGTTCCTGGGTGAAGCTGTTTAACAATGCTGGCACTTTAATCCGGTCGTTCAAAGCCTTCGGTGCCACCAACGCCAACGGGGAGGTCTATGTCTCCGGCTGCCTCTCCCACTGAACAAGAAAAACCCTGAACAGCAGCAGCTGAAAAAATCTGCTTTCCTTAACAGATGAAGGGGAAAGGGGGGGGACCCGAAAGGGCTCCTTCCCCCTTTTTATATAAGAGAGAGTTGTTGACAATTTTTAATCCTGTTTTTGCAAAAACAGCGA
>JAOUOQ010000377.1 GCA_029880275.1 Candidatus Aminicenantota bacterium
TCCCTCCATGTCCACCGATGACATCGTCGATGGGAATAAAAAGGGCACCATCCCCCCGCAGTATGCCGGAGGGATAACCACCGCCGGAGTGAATAACATCAAGGAGTTTGTCGAGGAGGGCGGCACTCTGGTGCTGCTGAATAGCGGCTGCCTTTTCGCCATAGATAAGCTGGGCATACCCGTGAGCGATGCTCTAAAGGAGGTCCAGGCACGCGGTCGCCGTGAGGCTCCGGAAGATGCCAAACCGCCCAAGTTCGCATGCCCAGGTTCTGTCCTCAGGATGGAGTTTGACCCCAAGCATCCGGTGGCCTTCGGCATGCCTGAGGAGGCTCCGGCTCTGTTCTTCTACAGCCCGGCTTTCAACATCCTTCCCTCGTTTGAGGGGAAGGAGGCGCCTGCGGTCATCGCCAGGTATCCCAAGGAAAGCCTTCTTATGAGCGGGTATCTCATGGGAGAGCAATATCTTCAGAACAAGGTATCAGCAGTAGATGTCCCCCTGGGCAAGGGGAAGGTGATACTGTTAGGCTTCGGCGTTCAGAGCAGAGCCCAACCGCACGGCACTTTCAAGCTGCTGTTCAATTCCTTGTACTACGGCTGCGCTAAGTAGATTCTCCGCACTTCAAGGAATATCTTCTGGTAATCCTTGTTATGGTAGTCGGTGTAAGTTGAGGGGAGGTTTTTAACCTCCCCTTTTTTATAAGTTGTTGGAAGCTTATAAGCAGCAGAAAGAGCAGTAGAGAGGGTAATGATAGCTTCTCAAGACCTGGAGCTATATGGAAGGACTTACTTATGTCGTCTCATATTTTGTTGATAAAAAAATCTTCTACTATTAGGCGAAAAGCCCTAAAGGGAAAAAAGTACTACTCACAGCGTATACGCTGTGCTATCTAATGCAGCTATTTTTAATGCTTAAAATAGAGCCAGATAAATAGTTCTTACGCTTAAGGCGGTAATTAAAATGCCCACTATTATCATCAATGCTCGGGACGGCAGCCTCTTGCAGATATAGGCTGCTAAAGGAGCGGCAATGACTCCCCCAATGAGCAAGCCAACTATTACCTGCCAATGCACCAATCCAAGTATGGTGAAGAAGGTCGCCGCTTCGGCTACGGTAACGAAAAACTCTGCCAGGTTAACCGAGCCGATGGAAAACCGAGGACTATGTCCTCTGGCCATTAAAGTGGAGGTTACTATGGGACCCCAGCCGCCACCGCCGATGGCATCAAAAAATCCTCCGGCTGCCCCTAAGGGGAGAAGTTTGGTTTCCACTCTTCTTTCTTTGATTACCTTGAATGCCTTGCGAAGTATCATCAGACCCATGATAAGCAGGTAAATGCCGATAAAGGGTTTTATCTTATCCCCCGGCACAGCGGTGAGGACATAAGCTCCTAAAACTCCGCCTATTATTCCTGGAATTAAGAGCTTCCTGAATATTTTCTTATCGACATTTCCGAACTTCAGGTGCGAGACTCCAGATACAAAGGTAGTGAATACCTCTGCTGTATGAACACTGGCACTCGCTGCCGCGGGCGGTACCCCTATGCTCAGCAAAAAGCTCGTTGAGCTTACTCCGTAGGCCATTCCCAGAGCACCATCAATCATTTGAGCGATAAATCCTACGATTATGAAGACAATAATATTTAGATCCACCATAATATCACCTCCTCTGTTTTTTTAGAGAGATACTATACCACGGCTTTCTGCAGTAATCAACTAAAAATGTGAAATTTAGTACTCTAAGCTAAGCGAGCACTCCCTCGATTTCTGAGAAGATTTGCTTATCGGTGAAATGTTGAGCAGTAGCCGCTCCCGAGGGGCAAGCGGCGACACAGGTGCCACAACCCTTGCACAGGGCGTCATTAACTACCGATACATTCTTCTCTTCATCAAATTCTATGGCAGTATAAGGGCACAGCTCTATGCATGTCTTGCATCCACTGCACAAATCCGCATTGATTATCGAGGTATAAGGCTCAATCTCCACCTCCCCTCTGTCTATCAACGACAGCGCTTCTGAGGCGGCTGCTGCACCCTGGGCAACG
>JAOUOQ010000075.1 GCA_029880275.1 Candidatus Aminicenantota bacterium
GGGGGTTATGTGGCTGCCATAAGAGGAGCTCAGCTGGGAGGGAAAATCTGCGTGATAGAAAAAGAAGAAGTGGGGGGAACCTGCCTTAACTGGGGTTGTATCCCCACCAAAGCGCTCATCGCCTCCACCTCGGTGCTGAGATACATCAAAGAAGCCCAGAACTACGGGATAAACATCAAGGGTGATGTGGAAGCAGACTTCCCCGCCATTATGGAGAGAAAAAACAAGGTGGTAGCTACCCTTGTCTATGGTATAAAAGCCATATTTAAAAGCTATGATATTGACCTCATAAAGGGCACCGGCTCATTCCTCGCCCCCCACAGGCTTAAGGTAACTCTCGCCGAAGGTTCTCACGAAGAGATAGAGGCGGAAAAGGTGCTTATCGCCACCGGCTCTGTCCCCGCTGTAATTCCGGCTTTCCCCATTGACGGGAAGAAGATAATCTCCAGCGACGAAGCCGTCACCATGAAAGAGGTCCCAAATAGCATACTGATCATCGGAGCCGGAGCCATCGGCTGCGAGTTCGCCTTCATTCTGCACGAACTTGGCTGTCAGGTTACCATGGTAGAAATGCTGGCTCATGCGGTACCTCTGGAGGACATCGACACCTCCAGGACCATGGACCGAGAGCTAAAGAAGCGCAAGATCAAGCTCTACTGTGGCATCAAGGTTCAGCATGTCAAGGAAGATGCTGATGGAATGATGTTAGCTACCCTGGAAAGCGGCGAGCAGATAAAAGCCGAAAAGGTGCTGGTCTCCATAGGGAGAGTTTTTGATGTTAAGGGGCTAGACCTCGACAACATCAAGGTAGCCCAGGGGAAGAGGGGTGAGATTCTGGTGAACGACCGGCTGGAGACTAACGTCCCCGGAATTTACGCCATTGGTGATGTGATTGGGGGAATTATGTTAGCTCATGTCGCCTCAAAAGAGGGGATAGTAGCCGTTGAGAACGCTCTGGGCGGGAATAAAAAGATAGACTACCGCGTGGTGCCGGCGACCATCTTCACCAATCCCGAAATTGGCAGTGTCGGTCTGAAAGAGAGAGAAGCCAGAGAGCAGGGATTCGACATCCGCATAGGGATGTTCCCCTACCGGGCCCTGGGGAAATCCCACACCATGGGAGAAATCGTGGGACAGGCGAAAATCATCGCCGACGCCAAAACCGACAAAATTCTGGGAGTCCACATCGTGGGGGCGCATGCCACCGACCTCGTCCATGAGGGAGCTATCGCTATCCAGCACGGAATTACCGCTCAGCAGTTGGGCGATACTATACATTCTCATCCCACTTTGTCCGAAGTTCTTATGGAAGCCGCCCACGATGTTCACCAGATAGCGATAGATATGCCCAAAAAAACCTGAAAAGGGAAAATTGTTAAATAGCTTTAGATAACCTAAATTTAACATCAAAGGAGGGCCAATAAATGGGAGATGAGAGCTACAAGTTTCACAAAGAACATTTATGGTTTAAGGCGGAAGGCGATACCGGGATGATAGGTATCACCGATTACGCCCAGCAGCAGCTGGGAGATATTGTATATGTTGATCTCCCCGATGAAGGTGATGAGATAAAGAAAGACGAATCACTGGGTGAGGTCGAGTCGGCTAAAACACTCTCCGACCTTATTGCCCCGGTAAGCGGAGAGGTAATCGAAGTCAACAACAATGCCGTTGATGACCCCTCAATCATCAACAAAGACCCTATGGGTGAGGGATGGCTTCTTAAAGTAAAGCTGTCCAACCCATCGGAGCTGGACGACCTCCTCTCTGAGGAAGACTATAAAAAACTGGCAAAATAGCCTGAGAGAAGTCCATCTGCCCGGGGAAAGCGGGGTAGTGTGAGGTTGTAAAGCATGAGCGACCGGGAAAGTCTCGGGAAAGAATCTGATGATTTTTGTCCGCGAATAGTAGCCTTCTGTTGCCAGCGTTCAGCTTACAGTGCTGCAGATTTGGCAGGAGAAATGCACCTTAGCTTCCCCGAAGGGCTTGACATCATCCAGGTCCCCTGCACCGGTCGGGTAGACATCGTCTATCTGCTGCGGTCGCTTGAAGAGGGCGCCGATGGGGTGCTCATTCTTGCTTGTTTTGAGGACAACTGCAAATACATCTCAGGCAACATACGCGCTCGCAAACGGGTGGACTACGCCCGAAAACTCCTCAAAGAGCTCGGACTGGAGAAGGAGAGAATAGCCATCGGGAACCTCGCCTCCAACACGCCCCATCGGTTTGTAGAACTCACCCAGGCCATGACAGAGGAAATTAAAAAATTAGGACCAAGCCCCTTGCGGGCTAAACGATAAAGATTAAGGAATTTTCTGAGAGATGGGCAACGAACAGAAAAAAGTAGGTGCGGTACTGGTAGTGGGGGGTGGAGTCGGCGGTATGCAAGCCGCCCTCGACCTGGCGGACTCCGGCTTCAAAGTCTACCTGGTGGAGAAAAAGAGCTACATCGGCGGAGTGATGGCTCAGCTCGACAAGACCTTCCCCACTAACGACTGCGCTATGTGTATAGTAGCCCCCAGGCTGGTGGAGACGGGAAGGCACCTCAACATAGAGACCATCACCAATGCTGAGATAGATAAGGTCGAAGGAAAACCGGGAGACTTCAAGGTCACAATCCGCAAGAAAGCCCGATACATCGACCTGGACATATGCACCGGCTGTGGAGAATGCGCCAAAGTCTGCCCTGTGAAGGTGGGGAGCGAGTTCGACCTGGGAATGGCCGAGCGTCGCGCCACCTATCGGGGCTACCCTCAGGCGGTCCCCAGCGCTTACCTCATTGAGAAATCCGGCAGAGGACCCTGTGCGCTCACCTGCCCCGCAGGGGTAAACGCCCACGGGTATGTGGCACTCATAGCTGAGGGAAAATTCGCCGAAGCGCTGACCCTGGAGAGAAGACGAAACCCATTCGCGGGTATCTGCGGACGGGTCTGTCACCACCCCTGCGAAGTAGGCTGTCGCCGGGGCGAATATGACCAGCCCATTTCCATCTGCCACCTCAAGCGCTTCCTCGCAGATTGGGAGCTGAAGCACGGACCCCTCCCCCTCCCCACCGTAGAAAAGCCCAAAAAGGAAAAAGTGGCCATTATCGGCTCTGGCCCGGCAGGTCTGTCAGCCGCCCACGACCTCGCCCTGATGGGATATAAGGTTACCATCTTCGAAGCCCTGCCAGTAGCCGGTGGAATGCTGCGCACAGGCATCCCCGCTTACAGGCTGCCCCGCGATATACTCGACTACGAAATAAAGAGGATTACCGACCTGGGAGTGGAAATCAAGCTCAATACCTCCATCGGGAAGGATTTAACCATTGATGACCTCAAGAAGAAGGGTTATAAAGCCATCTTCATCGCCATAGGCGCCCACAAGGGACTGAAGCTCCGCATCCCCGGGGAAGACGAGTATGAGGGCTTTATGGACTCTGTCAGCTTCCTCCGCCAGGTCAACCTGGGCGAAAAGGTAAGCCCGGTAAAAAAGGTAATTATAATCGGTGGCGGGAATGCCGCCATAGATTCTGCCCGCGCTTCTCTGAGGATAGGCTGTGAAAAAGTTTTCATCGTCTATCGGCGGTCGCGCAAAGAGATGCCCGCAAACGAAACAGAAATTCAGGCGGCTGAATTCGAAGGGGTGAAAATTCACTATCTGGCTGCTCCGGTGAGGATCGTCGGCTCCAATGGCAAGGTTACCGGAATGGAGTGCATCCGTATGAGGCTGGGAGAGCCTGATGCCAGTGGTCGCCGAAGACCTATCCCCATAGAGGGAACCGAGTTCGTCATAGAAGCCGACCGCATCATCCCTGCCATCAGCCAGGAACCCGACATCTCCTTCCTTCCCTCTGACCACAAATTTAAAATTTCCCGTTGGAGTTCCTTTGTGGTAAACGAGGTCAGTTACCAGACCAACATCCCGGGAATCTTTTCCGCCGGAGATGCAGTGACCGGACCGAATACGGTCATAGATGCCATTGCTGCTGGTAAAGAGGTAGCTATCTCCATTGACCGGTATATTCAGGGGAAAGACCTCCTAACTGACAGACCGGAAAAGAAGCCCTGCGAGGGAAGACCGAGTAAAAAGGCAGGACCATACAAGCCTCGGCAGGAGATGCCTGCCCTATCTCGTGAAAAAAGAGAGGGGAATTTCAAGGAGGTAGAGCTCGGCTTCACCGAGGAGATAGCTGTTGAAGAAGCCAAGCGTTGCCTTGATTGCGGCGTATGCTCCGAATGCATGGAGTGTGTGAAAGCCTGCGAGGCAAAGTCCATCGTCCACGACATGCTTGATGAGCAGTTAGAGGAGCTGTCGGTCGGAGCCATCATACTGGCTCCCGGCTACCGGCTCTTCCCTGCTGAAGAAGCTCAGGAGTTCGGCTACGGTAGGTTCCCCAATGTGGTCAGCAGCCTGCAGTTTGAGCGCATCCTCTCTGCCAGTGGTCCTTATATGGGGAAGGTGTTGCGACCCTCCGACCAGGAGAAGCCGAAAAAAATCGCCTTTATCCAGTGTGTCGGCTCCCGCGATGTGGAGAGAAACTACTGCTCGTCTGTATGCTGTATGTACGCCATTAAGGAGGCGGTTATTGCCCGGGAGCATGACCCCGATATTGATTGCCATATCTTTTATATAGACCTGCGAGCTTTTGGCAAAGGATTTGATGAATATTACGAGCGAGCCAAAGAGAGCGGCATCCAATTCACCCGGTGCCGCCCCTCTGCGGTGAAAGAGATACCCCACAGCAAAAACCTCATGGTCAGATATCAGACCGAGGACGGAAAATTTATTGATGAGGAATTCAACCTGGTGGTCCTCTCCTGCGGTCTCCAGCCGCCCGAAGGGGTGGAAGAGTTAGCCTCCACATTGGGGCTTAAGCTCGACCAGCATAAGTTCTGCCAGACAGAGAAGTTCACCCCCATTGAGACCTCCCAGCCAGGTGTCTTCGTCTGCGGACCCTTCTCCGAACCCAAGGATATACCCGAAACCGTGACCGAAGCCAGCGGCACCGCCGCTCTGGCTATGGGGATGTTAGCCCCCGCTCGAGGGGAGCTAATCAAAGAAAAGGAATATCCCCCCGAAAAGGATGTCGCCGGGCAGCCGCCCCGCATAGGGGTGTTTATCTGTCACTGCGGCAAGAACATAGGGGGAGTCATTGAAGTGAGCAAGCTGGTCGAATATACCAGCCATCTCCCCGATGTGGCCTATGCCACTGAGATGATATACTCCTGCTCCCAGGATGCCCAGGAGATTATGAAACAGACCATCGAGGAACACAAGCTTAATCGAGTGGTGGTCGCCTCCTGCACTCCCCGAACCCACGAGCCACTCTTCCAGGAGACCATCCGCCAGGCGGGGCTGAATCCCTATCTGTTCTCCATGGCCAATATCCGCGACCAGTGCACCTGGGTCCACATGCACGAGGCTGACAGCGCCCTGGAAAAGAGCAAGGTGCTGGTCCATATGGCTATTGCCCGAGCCCGCTACATCCAGCCCCTCCACAAAGAAACCATCGGTTTAACCAAGGATGTCCTGGTCATAGGCGGTGGGGCAGCTGGAATGGTAGCCGCCCTCAATATGGCGGATGAAGGTTACAATGTCCATCTGGTGGAAAGGGAAGAGGTGCTGGGGGGCAACCTGAGACACATTTACTTCACCCTCGAGGGAATGGACCCGCAAAAGTATCTTACAGAGCTGATAGATAAGGTCACCTCAAACCCGAAAATCACCGTCTACCTGGGAAGCACTCTTACCGAGTTTTCAGGATTTATCGGCAACTTCCAGGCTGCCATAAGCACCAATGGCGGACCGCCAAAAAACATTAACTGCGGAGTGGCGATAGTAACTACCGGAGGCACTGTCTACCAGGGAGAGGAGTATCTTTACGGAAAGGATGACAGAGTCATTAACCAGCAGAATCTGGAGGAGACCATTTATCACCATCCGGAGCGGATAAAGGAGCTGGGGCAGGTGGCGATGATCCAGTGTGTGGGCTCGCGAGAGCCCGACCATCCCTCCTGCAGCCGCATCTGCTGCGGAGAGGCGATAAAGAACGCACTGAAAATCAAAGAGATAAGCCCATCGACCGATGTTTTCATCCTTTATAGAGACATCAGAACGTACGGATTCCGGGAGAAATATTACCGGCAAGCCAGAGAGCAGGGGGTCTATTTTATCCGCTATGAGGCTGAGGAGAAGCCCGAGGTAACCAACGAGGGAGTGCTGAAAGTAAAAGTCCAGGATTATATCTTCGGAGGAACAATGGAACTGAGACCCGACCTGCTGGTACTGAGCACTGGTGTGCGAGCCCATCCCGACAGCGAGGAACTGGCTACCATGCTTAAGGTGCCCTTGACCCAGGAGAAGTTCTTCCTCGAAGCTCATATGAAGCTCCGACCGGTTGACTTCTCCGCTGACGGCATCTTTCTGGCGGGTCTGGCTCATTATCCGAAATATATTGACGAATCAATTGCCCAGGCTCGGGCGGCGGTATCGCGGGCAAGCAGGATCATCTGGCAGGATACTCTGCAGGTGGGAGGCGCTATTTCGCAGGTGGACGAGAATCTGTGTGCGGCCTGTCTCACCTGCATCAGGGTCTGCCCCTATGATGCACCCACCTTCCGCGATGGAGTAGCTTACATTGAGATAGCCAAATGTCAGGGATGTGGGATTTGTGCCGATGCCTGTCCTGCCAAAGCAATTCAGCTCTTGCATTCCACTGACCAGCAGATTATCGCTATGACCGACGCTTTGGCTGAGGCAGCTTCCTGAAGAAATGGGAGAATCAGGATTGAAGGAGTTTGAACCAGAAATTCTGGCTTTTGCCTGCCACTATTGTGCCTATGCAGCAGCCGACCTGGCAGGCTCTATGAGGCTGCAATACCCCACCAATGTCAAAATAATAAAACTTCCTTGTTCGGGAAAGATTGACATTATCTATATTTTAAAAGCATTAGAAGCGGGAGCTGATGGCATACTGGTAGCCGGGTGACTGGAAGGAACCTGCCATTACCTGGAAGGTAATCAGAGAGCAAAGCAGAGAGTCGAGCACGCCAAAAAGCTCCTTGAAGAAATTGGCATGGAAGGGGAGAGGGTGGAGATGGTCTTCATCTCGGCATCGGAGGGAAAGAGATGGGCGGAGACTATAAGTAAGATGAGAGAGAAACTGAAAGAGATGGGACCCAATCCCCTTAAACAGAACCGAGGGAGTGGAAAATAATGATAACCGCTGTAAGGAAGCCACTCAACGAAATAATAGAAATGGTAGCCCCCTACGAGAAGATTTTGGTAACTGGCTGCGGCACCTGCGTCACCATAGATTACTCTGGCGGGGCTAAAGAGGCAGCTATCCTTGCCTCGCAACTGCGTATCGCACGGAGGCTGGGAGGGAAAAAGCTGGAAACCCTGGAGCAAACCGTGGAGCGGCAGTGCGAATGGGAGTTTGTAAAGGAGTTTACCGACCATGCGGCTGAGTGCCAAGCGATAATAAGCATGGCCTGCGGAGCGGGAATACAGACGGTAGCTGCCGCCTTCCCAGATAAGCCGATATTCCCCGGAGTCAACACCCGATTTATCGGCATGCCCCAGAAACAGGGTGTCTGGGAGGAGCGATGCGTTTGCTGCGGCAACTGCGTCCTCCATCTTACCGGTGGGCTGTGCCCCTTTGCCCGCTGCGCCAAGACCCTCCTCAACGGACCCTGCGAGGGGTCGCAGAACGGCAAATGTGAGGTGAACCGAGAGCTTGACTGCGTCTGGCAGCAGATATACGACAGCTTAAAAGAGAAAGGGAGGTTAGCTGACCTGCGGAAGATATTCCCTCTGCGCGACTGGTCTACCGGTGAGGACGGAGGCTACCGGATAACCGTCAGGGAGGATATGATGCTATGAGCGCCAACAGCGGTCTGAAAAAGCTATTAGAAAAGGGAGAGTTTGTAATAATTGCCGGCATCGGTATCCCCCGCGGGGCTGATTTTAAACCACTGGAAGAGCGATACAAGCTGTTAGAGAAAAAGGTCAATGCCTTTTTTATACCCGACAATCCGGGAGCAAATGTCCACCTCCTGGGTCTGGCAGCGGCGGTTCATATTGAGAAGCGGGGCGGGGAGACGGTGCTGGAACTGAACTGCCGGGATAGAAATCGCATCGCCATCCAGAGCTCTATTCTGGGAGCGGCTGCTCTGGGTATACCCAACCTTCTCTTCTCCACCGGCGACCATCAGACCCTGGGCAACTTCAGAGGGGCTAAAAGGGTCTACGATGTGGACCTGACTCAAGCCATCCAGATAGCCCGGGGAATGAGGGATGAGAAAAAATTCTCCAATGGTGAGGAGGTAGAG
>JAOUOQ010000076.1 GCA_029880275.1 Candidatus Aminicenantota bacterium
TAATTTCAAGAATTTTCTTCTATTAAATGGCATATATTGACCTCCTCGGTGAAACACACCCTAACCATAGGGCATAACACCCGTTTTCCGGATTGGCTATTAGCTTCTATTTGTCAGCTTCTCCTCCTTCCGGTCTAATACAATCGTCAAGCCAGCCCGGTATATTATGCGACCTTTCTATTCGCCGGGCAGGCTTTTCGTTATCAATTCATATCCAGAACCCATATGGTTCTTTAATCCATAAATGGCTTCAGCTGCTCTTCTCTGGGTGGCGAGGTGAGAAGACTCACAATGATAAAGCTCCCCACGGAGACGACAAGAGCCGGGAATATAAGGGGAATACCATAGGGTTCGCCAAAATTCTTCAAGAGGAGGGCAACCACAGTGCCGGAGATAATGGAGGTCAATCCTCCGGCGGTATTGGCTCTCTTCCAGAGGAATGCCCCTATCAGAGCCGGAGTAATAGCGACTCCATAGATGGTGTATGCGAAGAATGCCATCTCCAGAACCGAGGTGAGATACATAGCTAGTATAAAGGCCACCACCCCTAATACTAAAACAACAATCTTAGATAGGATAATCATCCTCCTCTGGGAAGCCTTAGGGTTGATAAAGCGCTGATAGATATCTCTCATCACCGTGGTAGCAGGGCTGAGAAGGTAGTTGTTCCCCGTAGAAACCACCACCGCACAGGCTGCCGCCAGAAGCAAAACACCAACTATCATCGGTAGACCATAGACAGCCGCATGCAGGATAACCGTATCGGGACGCTCAAGTGATGGGAATGCCGCCCTACCAACAACCGCCAGAGCGATGACCGCTGTTTCCACAATGACCACACCGACAATCCACATCAACACCGATTGCTTGGCTGCTTTGGCATCGCGGGCGGAGTAGAACTTCTGATACATACTCTGAACCCCAAGGAGAAGCAAGAAGGTAGAGAAGAAGAATCCGAGGGCTTTGAGCAAGGGTCGCTCTCCAAATTGATAATTGACAAGTGCAAAATGCTCAGTGGGAAGCTTGTCGGGTAGGGCTGCCCACCCGCCAACAAAGCTCAGCAGGAAGGGAACGGCAATAATAGTAGCCAGAACGATAACAATCCCGTTGGATACATCAGTGTAAGCAACCGCAATCATCCCCGCCAGCGCAGTAAACAGGATTACAAAGCCAGCTGCGAGGAGTTGGCCGACCCCCACCGAAATTTTGTTACCAGTAACGATGTTTAGAATGTAACCCCCCGCTCTGAACTGGTAGCTCACAATGGCGGTAAAAGAGATAAGTACCGCAATACTGCCAAACAGCCTGGCCCACTTGTTATATCGTGCTTCCAGTATGTCCCCGATGGTATATTGCCCGAACTTGCGGATTCTTCCCGAAATGAAATAGATGACCAGTATGCCAAACCAGGCCCCCGCAGGCAACCAGAGGGCAGACCAGCCAGCCAGAAAACCAAACTCCGCCCCAGCAATAAAAGAGCCCGAGCCAATCCAGGTGCAAATAAGAGTGAAAACCATCACCGTGGGCGAAAGTTTACGACCGGCAACCATGAAGTCCTCCTGGGTCTTCACCTTCTTAGCACGCCACATATTAAGCCCGACCAGAACCAGAAGGTAGAGCAGAATGATATACAGATAGTAAATCATAGCAAACCTCCTCTCCTATCAGATACTTCATTGATAGTATGGAAACAGACCATTCAGCCTATTCTCCCTTAATAGCCTTCTTTTTTATCTACTACATTAATCAGCGGTTCGCCCTTGATATATTTGCTGAGATTGGAGCGAAATATATCCAATGCCCGCTCAAAATAGTATCGGCTTAGCCCAGCGATATGAGGTGTTATGATGACATTATCCATTCCGTAAAGGGGGCTCCCTTGTGGAAGGGGCTCCTCCTCAAAGACATCGAGTGCAGCTCCCGCAATTTTCCCCTCTTCAAGGGCTTTAATCAGAGCTTTCTCCTGTATGATTTTACCACGGCTGATATTAACCAGATAGGCACTCCTCTTCATCAGAGCAAGCTCCCCTTTTCCTATCAACCCACGGGTTCTGGATGTCAAAGGCACGGATATCACCACCCAATCAGCTCCCTTCAGCAGAAGGGGTAGCTCTTCTGGGGGAAGGAGCTGGTCCACGCCCTCTGGCAGCTCTCTGAGTGAATGCCTTCTGGTGGCTATTACCCTCATACCGAAGCAGTTAGCTCTCTTTGCTATCTCTCGCCCGATGCTCCCCAACCCGATGATGCCCATGGTCTTGCCGTATAGCTCATCAAATTGATGTACTCCTTCCAGCATTCCTTCTGTCCCCCACTCTCCTCTTATTTGATATTTAACCGCTAAGGGCAGCTTGCGGAGCAGAGAAAGGATTAAGCCCATGGCATGCTCTGCAGCGGGGATGGAGTGAATCCCTTGGCAGTTGGTCAGTATCATAGGGCTGTCAATAATCTCCTTATGAAGGCTACCACCCACCCCAGCGGCGGCCACATGGACCCACTTCAGCCTCCGGGCTCGCAAAAAAACCTCCCTGGGCAGCCTCCAGCCAAAAAGGATATCTACTTCTTCTATCCGCCTCTCCAGCTCTTCCTGGCTGTCAGCTCTTTCTATGTCTACCGAGGCAAACTCATTCCTCAGGGAGGCTACCATACTCTCTGGAAGATTCCAGGGGGAGAGCTTGTGGTAAAGGGCTATTAAGACCTTGAGCCTCTTTTCTGCCAATCCCTATCCTTTTGCCTTTTAAAGCTTAACAATGAACATATTAGATTGTTAATACCTTGTATGAGCGGACAACAAGGATGCTCTTTATTCTCTTTCCTCAATTCTGGGGAAGAGAGCCTGTTCGGGTTTTACCACAGTATCTGAAGGAATTTTTCCCCATTCCTCCAGCTCCTTGAAAGTTGCTTTTTCGAAATCGGATGCCAGTCCTAACTGTTGCCACACCTCTCTGGTTTTCACCGGCATTATCGGCTTCAGCAAGATGGTGACCTGTCTTATAGCCTCTATAAGATTGAAGAGAACTTCGGCTAACCTCTCACCTTTCGTGGTGTCCTTAGCTAAAAGCCAGGGCTTATGGCTATCAATGTACAGGTTGGCTCCTCGAATCAGTTCCCAGGCCACCCTAACTCCCTGGTGGAGCTGATAGCTCTCCATCGCTTGCTGGTAGCGAGCTAACAAACCATCAGCTATATCCTGGAGGTAAGTATCATCGGAAGCTTTGGTTGGGAGGACTACCCTCCCCTTTTGATATTTGTCAACCATGGTCAGGCTTCGGGAGACCAGATTGCCATAGTCGTTAGCAAGGTCGGAGTTGAATCTCTCTTTAAAGCGCTCCAGAGAGAAGTCCCCATCCCTATCGAAGGGTATCTCGCTTATGAGAAAATATCTGAGAGGGTCCGCACCATAGGATTCCGCCAATCGGAGGGGATCGAGTATGGTACCGGTGGTCTTGCTCATTTTCTCGCCCCGGAGCTTAACGAAGCCGTGCCCGAAGATAGACTTAGGGAGTGGTATGTCGGCGCTGAGCAGCATCGCAGGCCAGATGATGCAATGAAAACGAGTAATATCCTTCCCAATGATGTGGAGGTCTGCAGGCCAATACCTGCGGTATCTTTTCGAGTCATCACTAAAGCCTACCCCGGAGAGATAGTTTATCAGGGCATCGAACCAGACATAGACCACACTTTCCTTATCAAAAGGCAAAGGTATCCCCCATAGGGTCCCCGAACGAGAGATGCTTATATCCTCAAGACCACTCTTCAGCACGCTCACTATCTCATTTCGCCTCACCTCAGGGAGGACAAATTCAGGATGTTCCTCTATATGGTGCAGCAGCTGCTCTCCGTACTTTGAAAGAGAGAAGAAATAGTTCTCTTCTGTTATCCAGCCGGGAATGGTACCATGTGAAGGGCATTTTCCATCTGTTAAATCTTTACTCTGGTAAAAAGCCTCACAGGAGACGCAATACCACCCCTGATACTTCCCCTTGTAAATATCCCCTTTCTTGTGAATCTTCTGCAGCAACTCATTGACTGTGGAGATGTGACGAGGGTCGGTGGTGCGGATGAAATCATCGAAGGATATGTGCAGCATCTCCCAGGTGAGACGAAATTCCTCCTCCATCTGGTCGCAATAGTCCATCACATCGAGGTTCAGTTCCTTTGCCCGGGCGGCTACATTCTGGCTGTGTTCGTCATTGCCCATGAGGAAATAGGTATCGTAGCCCTGCAGCCTCTTGTAACGGGCGATTACATCGGCAGCAATCTTCTCATAGGCAGTGCCCAAGTGGGGCTTGCTGTTCACATAATCAATGGCAGTGGTGAGGTAAAACTTTGGCATCGGTCTTTTCTCTCCCTTTTAAATCGGATGCTTTAACTCTGCTATACTACTAACAAAAAGTTATCCCTCTGCTTTGGTCTTCTGCAATATACTAATATAATATTGCTCGTATTGATTGACAATAGATTTTAAGGAAAAATAGTCCAGCACCCTTTTCCTTCCCTTCGACCCCATCTCCCTTCTGAGGGATTCATTCTGAAGCAGCATAAGTGAATAATCATACATGGTTTTAATGTCGCCTACCTCGCAGAGGAAACCGACCTCGCCGTGGTTAACCACCTCGGGTAATCCTCCTACTCGGGTGGCAATCACTGGCACCTCGCAGGCCATGGCTTCCAGAGCCACCAGACCGAAGCTCTCGATCTCGCTGGGTAGCAACATGAGGTCGCTATTGTTGAGCAGCTGAGTGATGGCATTTTGCTTCCCCAGGAAATGAACCGAGGAGATAATCCCTTTCTGTCTACACAGCTGTTCGGTTTTAGCCCTCTCCGGTCCGTCCCCCACCAGTAGGAGCTGGCAAGGGATGGCTTTCTGAAGAAGATAAAACACCTCTACTACATCCGCCAACCGCTTTAAGGGTCGGAAGTTGGAGATGTGTATCAGCACCCTCTCCCCTTTTTCCTTAGCTCCTTTTGGACAGGGGGGCACCGATTTCCGTCGGAACTTCTGGATGTCTACAAAATTGGGAATGACCTCTATCTCCTTGGTGACCCCCAACTTCTCAATCGTAGTCTGCTTTAGGTAATGAGAGACTGCAGTCAGCCCATCGCTTTGCTCCATACTCAGTCTGGCAACCGGCAAGTAGGCTGGGTTTTTTCCTACTATTGTGATGTCTGTCCCGTGTAGAGTAGTGACTATTTTAAAACTTTTAGGAGGGGGTATCTCCCGGCCTAAAAAAGCGCTGGTGGCATGAGGTATCGCGTAATGAACATGCAGCAGTTCAAGCTTCCTATACTCGGCCACTTCGGCTATTTTGGTGGCCAGCGCTAAAGAATAAGGGGGATACTGAAACAGAGGGTAGGTCGGGACCTCCACCTCGTGAAAGAAAACCCTCTCCTGGAAGCTATTCAGGCGTTGGGGAACGGAGTAGCTAATAAAGTGAACATTATGACCTCGCCGTGCCATTTCCTGACCCAGCTCGGTGGCTACGACCCCGCTCCCTCCATAGGTTGGATAGCAGACTATCCCAAGGTTCATCCTACTAATGCTCCTCCTCTCTCATCTCCCAGGAGTATTGAAAACCCTCTCCGGGGAGATGTTTCGGAAGAAGTCAACCGGGTCATCCACCTCCAGCGCCTCCTTAACAATGAAAGGCTCCCCATATTCCACCCCTATCAGAGAACCATAATAGCGGGAAATGTTTTTTATGGTTTCCAAGAAATAGCCGGTATCGACCACCCCGGGCACCCCAGCCTCTTCTGAGAACTGGGACTTATAAGCCATTATAGACTCCCATTTGATATGAAAATATGGAGTAATATCCACCACAAAGGAAGGGGTAAACTCGGAGCGGCAGCGATAATAGATAACCCTCTTGGGGCGGAAGGGTGGCTCCCCGGTCTCTATCTTTACCAGTCCCGAATAAAAGGCAGCCTCGCTGACCAGTTGGCTGCAGTGCGCATGGTCGTAGTGTCGACACCTCCAGTAGGGGACAAAGATTATGAGGGGACGGTATCTGCGGAGGAGGCGGATAATCTTCAGCTTGTTCTCCTTATTGATCTCAATATTTCCATCAGGCAGCCCCAGATTCTCTCTCACCGATAAGCCCATTATCTCTCCCGCCTGAGCTGCCTCTACTTTGCGCTGCTCAGCGGTACCCCTTGTTCCCAGCTCCCCTTGGGTAAGGTCTATAGCCCCCACGCGGTAACCTTTTTTCACCGATTTGATTATGGTTCCGCTGCAAGTGAGCTCAATATCGTCCGGGTGTGCGGCAAAGGCTAAAATATCTAACTCCATTATCCTGTGCCCTTCAGCTAAGGTATATTAGTTTGTGGTCAAAGCGGTTAAGATTTATCTCTTTATATATTAACCGAAGAAAAGCTTCCCCATAGCGGAAAAGGTAATAAAAGGGATTGATTGTTCTTTCCTGCAGTTGATCATAAGGAAAGAGATTATTGAAAATCTTCTCTATCTGATGGAGCAGTGTTTTATGCCTCTGAAGAAGAGCCTGACGGTATCTTCCTGCCAGGTGGTTTATCTGATAGTTGATCTTCTGCCAGCTCTTCTCTAAAGCCCCTATGAGGGTGGGGTCGGTTTGCTGGAGATGCGTCCGCAGATCATTCACGATAGCCCCTATCTTTTGATGAACGGTGGGGAAGGGGTCTTCCTGGGGGTTGACCTCTGAAGGAGGCAAAATTTTCTTTAGCACTTGTGCTCTCCCCGCCAACAAGTGGCTGAAGCTCAGATCGAACCTGTCCAGCACTCTTTTAACCTTCTGCTCCACCAAAGTGAAGTTTCCCCTGGGGAAGATGACCGGCATAGGAAGTTCAAAGAACGGATAGAGAGGCTGTAGTTGGGCGAAATAAGCAACCTCTGACGGTCCTGCCACATAGGCTATGGTGGAAAAAAGAGAGTCCTGAAAAAGAGGGCGCAAGACCACATTGGGAACGAACTGCTCGGGTCTCTTCTCCAGCAGCAGGAGCAGTTCCTCTCGGCTGTAAGCCTCTTCTCTCCCTTTGGGAGTAAAGCCTCCATTACTCTTTAGCAGGGGGTATTTCTCTCCCTCAATTTTGATAAACAGGCAGGAGTTATGAGGTAAATCCAGCAAATTAACCTGAAGGGGATAGCCAGCTTGAAGAAGCTCCCTGTTGCGGTTAGCCAGAATATCGTTAAATTCAGCAAAGCTATTAATAACCTTGGTAAATAAATGACGCGCCAGGGCTTTAAGCCTTTCATCTGAAGGGTCGACGATTATCAACCCGTAGCCCCTTAATAGATGGGTCATAAGCCTGGCAAAAGAAGAGGAGAAGGTTTCTTCGCACTGGTAAGAGGTGACCATCTTTTTCCAGAGTTCGGGCTTGAACTCGGTATCGGGCACCAGGGTGTTAAGCCTCTTGAGGAGCAATTCTATCTGTTCGCTTAGGTGCAGCTCACCCACTGGCGTCCTCCCTTCTGTGAAGGGTCCCTCAAGTGATAATCTTATGGGGCGATTCTGGCTGTCAATGAAATTCAGGGAATTAACCTCTGCCAGGTCGTGGTCTTCTGTTTCCATCCAGAAGATGGGAACCACTCTCCATTTGAATCTTTCTTTCAACTCCTCCGCTAACTTTATGGCAGTAAGAGCCTTATAAAGGGTATAGAGGGGATTGAGCAACAGACCGACCTGCTGACCGCTCACCACGGCAACAGTATCCTTCATCTCCAAATGGGCAATATTATCCAACACCTTCTGTTCGGCTCCCCATTTTTTATTCTGTTCTTGAACAACCTGGGCGACCTCCTTCCGGGCCAAGTCTTTTGAGGAGATAGTTTCATAAAGGTTTCCCCAGGAGTTGTCTATAAGATATCGATTTCCCCCGTAAAAACGCTCTACCTTTGGAAAATTATAAATGTAATCTGCAAAGAGCCGAGGAGTTCGGGGAAGGTTATTATGGGTGATGAAATATTCCATTATTTCAGGCGTTCCCCGAGGTAATCTTTCAGTTTATCTACGGTTACCCGGTCCTGAAGCATGGTATCCCGGTCCCTGACAGTCACCGCATTATCCTCCAGAGACTGGAAGTCAAAGGTAACACAAAAAGGTGTTCCTATCTCATCCTGACGCCGGTAGAGGCGACCGATTGCTCCTTTCTCATCATAGAAGGTCCTGAATTCCTTTTTAAGCTCCCGCTCGAGTTTGATAGTGGGTTCCCTGAGCTTCTTGACCAGAGGAAACACCGCCACCTCAACAGGGGCTAACTTAGGATTCAAACTGAGGAGGTTTCGCACCTCCCCGTTCTCCAGCTCCTCCACATGAAAGGCATCGACCAGAACC
>JAOUOQ010000378.1 GCA_029880275.1 Candidatus Aminicenantota bacterium
ATCCTCCGCCGATACTATCCGCTCCGAAAGCTGGGAGCCGACAGCCTCTTTGAGATACTCCAGCATGCTCACCGTCAGCCCATCGGCAATGGGGGTGTCGCGGGAGATATTGACCCCTATTTTCTTCGGGTTGAACCTGGTCACCCACTCTTGCAGATGGGGGGACAGCCCCTCGTTTTTGTAAGAGATGACCTCGTGGTAGATGCCCGAGTCCTTTATCGGTGTGATGTCGTAACTGGCAGCGATGGCGATCTTCTGCAGGGAGTCCCCGGTGTCAACGAAGATGCAGGCGGTGCGTGCCACCACCGTGCCCGCTCCGAGGTCGGCGGCGATGGGGTCGCGGCTTTCCTCCCGACTCAACACTACCCACATATCAATCCCCGTTGCCCGCATGGCTGGTAAAACAAAGGTGTTAACCCTCTTCATCTTCATCTCAGTCTTCCAGTCCATTGGAGTTGCTTTCTGGTTGGGATTATCCCCCTTCTTGGATTGGGGATAACCTATCAGTAATAAAGATGCTAAAACTGCTAATAGGACACATACAAATAAGTAATTTTTCGTTTTCCCGTTCATGAGCATTCCCTCCTTTCTCTGCTAATGCGATAGAGAGAGAAAAACCTTCCCCTTGAGCGAGAAAATTATCCCTTTCCCCTCTTTATATAGAGGCATAAGCTCCCTGCCGGAGATAGATTACAGGGTAGTTCTATGATTCAATTGATGAGGATTCTCAGGAAGGTGAGCCCAGAACCAATTATTCAATTATATCCAGTATGAACTTTCGGTTGAGCTTCTTCTCCGCTCCCCGCAGGATGGTGCGGATGGCATCGGCAATCCTTCCGCCCTTGCCTATCACATGTCCCATATCATCTTTGGCTACTTTCAGCTCCAGCACCGAGGTGCTTCCGCTTAACACTTCGTTCACCTTAACCTCATCGGGTTTATCGACCAATACCTTGGCAATCTTTTCGATTAATTCCTTCATACTCCTTCACTCCGTAGCATATAGGCCAGTGGACACAGACTCTCCAGCCGGGAATTAGATTTTCCCTTACCCTTTGGCTCAAGATTCTCTCCCATCCCTCCTTTTTGTGTGAAGATGTTTGCTTGATGGTTAACAATCAACCAGCATAACCTAAATGTTAGCATATTTTTTCCGAAAAAGCCAAATTATTTAGCATTTTTTCATAATCAGCCCTTTTCCGCAGCGCGATAGAGAGGTCTGCGCCCCTTTCTCCTTCCTCTGCAGTAGGATGGCTGCGCTTTGCTTTCAGAAGGCGATAATGGGTCACTCGGCAGACGGAGGAGCTACCGCTAACAGCTTGAGCTTTCTCCGAGCCTTTTTAATCTTATGGCGGATGCGCTTGATATTGGCCCTGTCTTTATCCTTCTTGGCTTTGTCCCGCTCGGCTTTAAGCTCTTTTATCTCCTTTTTAAGCTGACTCTTCTGCTCCTGGACGGAGACAGCCACCTCCGCCTTCTCCTCCTGGACGGAGACAGCCACCTCCACCTTCTCCTCCTCTTCTTCCGCCTCGCCGAGCTTGACCAGAACATCCCACAGGGCTTCTACCAGCTCGGCTTTCTTCATCCCGCTGGCTCCTTCAATCTCCTCGTACTTGCGGGCTTCCTCGCGCAGATTGGTTACGGTCATCTTTTCCAGTTCATTCTTTTTCATTATGCTCTCCTTTTAAAATATTCTTTTTATTTATCGGGCGACATACCTCCTGGCCAGGGTCCAAACGAACAGGGCAATCATAAACGCCCCGATGAAGGCTTCCCCGCTGGCGACCATCCTGGCCCCGGGAGCAGCCAGCGGGCGGATGTCACCGTACCCCAGGGTGGTAAAAGTGACTATGCTGAAGTAGAGATAGTCCCACCAGCGAAGCGCCTCCGGGGGATTGGCTTTTATGTATTCTTTAAATAAGTAAAAGATAAAAAATCCAATTACTATTGCCACCGAGGATACTACCGCTTTCCAAGGCTTCTCTCCGTAACCGCATAGCAGATTCATGAGCATAGAGCGAGACCATCTAAATG
>JAOUOQ010000379.1 GCA_029880275.1 Candidatus Aminicenantota bacterium
TTAACCGCCACATAAATACCGCAAATAGCCACAGTGCCAATCAGCAGCGAGAGGGGGAGGTTTCGCTTGGGGTTTTTGATCTCCCCGGCGGTGAAGTTTATATTATTCCAGCCATCGTAGGTCCACAGCACCGCTATCATAGCTACCCCGAAGGCAGCCGCCAGACCGGTGGTGGGTGTGCCGGCAGGGGCCAGGGAGAAGTCAATCCCTCCCCCTCTTCCAATGGTGAACCCCAGCACCACCAGAGCGGCAATGGCTCCTATCTTGAGCACGGTGGATAAATTCTGAATCAGGCTCCCCAAGCCCAACCCCGCATAATTGAGCACCGAGAGGAAGAGAATAGCTAATATGGCGATAAGCTGCCCCGCCGACAGGGTGTAGGTCAGACCGAACACCGGGGCTGAGAGTAGGACTCGCTGGATGGAGATGGAGGGGAAGAAGTAACCCAGGTATTCGGCAAAGCCAACGGATACGGCAGCAATAGAGCCAGTCTGATAGACAAGAAACATTATCCAGCCGAACAGAAAGCCTGACATAGGTCCATAGGCTTCTCTGAGATAGACATATTGCCCACCCGCCCGGGGCATAGCAGCTCCCAGCTCGGCGTAGGTCAGCGCCCCAGCTAAGGCGAGGAGCCCGCCGGCAATCCAGGCCAGCAGCAGGAGGCCGGGCGAGGGTATCTGCTTGGCCATCAGCCCGGTGGTGAGAAAGATGCCCGAGCCAATGACTATCCCCATCACGATCATGGTAGAGTCAAACAAGCCTAACTTGCGCTCCAGCGCATTCTCTGCCGGGGGTGCTGCTTCCGGGTTTTTTTGAAAATCGGTTCCCATGTTTTTCTCTTTCATCGTGAAAAGGCTATACTAAAATGGCTTTCATTTCAATGTATTATTTACTATGACTTTTTCCATGCATTTCCCACCACTCCTTGAGGGAGCTTTCCAGCAGGTCGAGGAGAAGGTCGAGCTCCTCAGTAGTGATGGTGAAAGGCGGAGCAATGACCAGATGGTCACCCGCCACCCCGTCGGCTGTGCCGGAGCCGGGCATGAGCAGGAGACCCTTCTCCATGGCGGTGGCTCTCACTGTCTCAGCCGCGTACATCTCTCGCGGGAAGGGGGTCTTTTGTTCCTTATCGGAGACCAGCTCAATGCCCATAAAAAGCCCCTTGCCCCGCACATCCCCTACCATCGGGAGGTCATTCAGCCCGGCGGCTTTCTGCTTTAGGTAAGCCCCCTTCCGGGTGCACTCGTTTACCAGATGGTGTTTATCAATATAGCTCAGCACCGCCAGACCAGCCGCGCAGGCTAAGGGATTTCCCGAGAAGGTGTAGCCTAAGAAGAAGCCGGAGGAGGGGGACTTGTAGAAGGCGTCAAAGATTTTCTCGTGGATGGCCACTCCACCGAGGGGGGCATAGCCGCTGCTTATCCCCTTGCCGAAGATGAGCACATCGGGGCGCACTCCCCAGTGGTCGATGGCGAAGCTCTTTCCGGTGCGACCAAAGCCAGTGATGACCTCGTCCAATATGAGGAGGATGTCGTATTTATCGCAGGTCTTCCGAATGATGGGGTAATATTCTTCCGGGGGGACGACCGCGCCGGCGGTGTTGCCGATGATGGGCTCGGCGATAAAGGCGGCGATGTGCTCAGCACCTATCTCTTTAATGGTGCGCTGCAGCTCCTCGGCGCAGCGGATATGGCAGGCGGGGTAGCTCAGCTCAAAGGGGCAGCGGTAGCAGTATGGGGGAGGGATGTGGGGCGAGTCCAGCAGATAGGGGAGGTAATCTTTCCGCCGCTGGCTGTGCCCCGACAGGGAGAGCGCCCCCAGAGTAGCCCCGTGATAGCTGAGCCAGCGGGAGATTATGTGCACCTTTCTTTCCTTGCCCCGGAGGAGATGGTATTGGCGGGCGAACTTAATGGCCACCTCGGTAGCTTCCGAACCACCGGAGACGAAGTATACGCGGGACATTCCCGGCGGAGAGAAGCTTATCACTTTATCCGCCAGCTCTATCTGAGCTTGGCTGAGGAA
>JAOUOQ010000380.1 GCA_029880275.1 Candidatus Aminicenantota bacterium
GCTTTCCCTGGACTTTCTGAAGGAGGAGTTAGCCAAGCTCCCACTCAAAGGTTACCAGCTGAGCGCGCAGGAAGTAACCCGGGCTTCCCTGCGGGGAGTAAAGTTCGAGGTGAGGGTAACCGAATCCCAGCAGGAAAGGTCGCCTGCCGAAATCCGGCACATCATCAATGACAGCGGGCTCTCCCCTGAGGTGAAGTCTAAAGCGATGGAGATGTTCAACCGGCTCATCTCCATAGAGAGCACATTACACCGGATGCCCCCGGAAAAGCTCCACTTCCACGAGATGGGTGCGGTGGACTCCCTCATCGACCTCATAGGGGCGCTCATCGGTTTCCAGAAGCTTGGTATTGAAGAATTTATCTCCTCCCCGCTCCATGTGGGGAGGGGGTGGGTACGCTGCCAGCACGGCAATCTTCCTGTCCCCGCTCCAGCTACTGCTGAGCTGCTGCGGGGGATACCTATATACTCCACCGGTATCGAAGGGGAGCTAGTAACTCCCACCGGAGCTCTCATCATCTCTTCCCTGGTAAAAGAGTTTCAGCCCCTTCCCCCTATGAAGGTGGAGAAGGTCGGCTATGGTGCAGGGAGTCGGGACTACAAGGAACATCCCAACCTCCTGAGGCTTTTCCTGGGAGAGAGGGAGGAGGCGACAGAGGTGCCCGGAGAAAGGGTGATGGTGATGGAGACCAATATGAACGACACCAACCCTCAGATACTCGGCTATCTGATGGAGGTGATGCTGAAAAAGGGGGCGCTTGATGTGAGCTATACCCCCATCATGATGAAGAAGAGCCGACCCGGCACCATGCTGTCCGTCATTCTTCCTCCCCACCTCAAAGATGAGATGGCTGCTCTTATATTTCGGGAGACCACCACCCTGGGGATTCGCTATTACACCACCAATCGGATAACCCTTCAGAGGGAGTACATGTCGGTAGATACCGGATATGGTCCCATAACGATAAAGGTAGCTCGCCTGGGGGAGGAGGTGCTCAGCTACGCTCCCGAATACGAGGAGTGCAGGCGGATAGCCCAGGAGAGAGGGGTACCTCTCAAAGAGGTGCAGATGTCGGCCATAAAGAGCTATCTCGACAACAGAGAGCGAAAGAAGCCCAAGAGTTCTCCCCCGAAAACCGGCAATTAATTGTCAGGTCGAGCAGATATATGAAATTAAATGCCAATCATAAGAGAGCAAAGCAGTAAAATCTGCTGAGAGAAGCTAATTTGTCAAGAGAGGGATTTACATGGATTTAGAAAAGATAGAACGGGGTATGAGGTTGATTCTTGAAGGCATAGGAGAAGACCCCAACCGCCCGGGATTGGTAGATACGCCCCGGCGCTACGCCAGAATGTGCCAGGAGATATTCGGCGGGCTGGAAGAAGACCCTGCACCGCTGATGAAAGTTGTCCCCGGGGAGTCTCATGATGAGATGGTCATCATCAAACAGCTTCCACTCTATTCGGTCTGCGAGCACCATCTCCTTCCCTTTATCGGTGAGGCTCACATCGCCTACATCCCCGAGCGGGGGAGAATAGTGGGCTTGAGCAAATTAGCCCGCGTGCTGGAAATCTTATCCAGGCGACCCCAGATTCAGGAGAGGCTGACCACCCAGATGGCTGACCTGGTGAACGAAACCCTCAAGCCGATGGGGGTCATGGTGGTCATCGAAGCGGAACACCTATGTATGTCTATGAGGGGAGTTAAGCGCCCTCATACCAAGGTGGTTACCTCCGCTCTGCATGGGGTTTTCCGACAAAACAGGGTTACCCGCCAGGAAGCCCTTGAGCTGTTTAAATAGCCTGGAGAAAGAGCCAACCCCTGCTCAAAATATGATGAAAAAGTATTTTTTATAACCGCTAACACCTAATTCCCAAGGAGGATGAGATGACCGGAGAAAAAGAGATAACCATTGAGCAGTTTCTGGATGTTCACCTGAAAGCAGCCAAAGTGATATCGGCTGAAAGGATAAAGGACTCCCGGAAACTCCTGAAACTGGTAATCGACCTGGGAACCGAAGAGCGAA
>JAOUOQ010000381.1 GCA_029880275.1 Candidatus Aminicenantota bacterium
TACCCCCAGCCATCGCTGCCCCAGCCCTTTGCTGAGATAATACATCGGTCCGCCACTCATAGTGCCTAACTTATCCCTCACCCGAAACTTTACCGCCAGCACCGCCTCGGAATACTTGGTGGCCATACCGAACAGCCCGGTAATCCACATCCAGAAAAGTGCTCCCGGACCCCCGGCGGTAATAGCCGTGGCTACTCCGGCTATATTCCCCGTGCCCACCGTAGCCGCCAGAGCGGTCATCAGAGCTTGAAAGTGGCTTATATCCCCCTCAGAAGGCGTATCCTCCTTCCGCTTGATGAGAGCCAACCACAAAGAATAACCCAGAGCCCTCAGCTGAACGCCGCGAAGCAAAACGGTAAGATATATCCCGGTGCCCACCAGCAACACCAGCATCGGTGGACCCCATACCCAGCCTCTCACTTCTCCTAAGAGCTCAACCACACGCTCTTCCATAAGCAACTCCCTTTATAAAATGAAAAAGTTCATCGTTCAATCTATTTATCGGAGGCTATTTTACAGGACAACCCTTTGCTGGTCAATAAGAATTACCCTGTCACGGGAGATAATATCTGCTCCCGAACAAAAAAAATGAGAACAGGAAAAAAATCGTTTTTACAGCAGGGTCAATAACTTAGGCCCCGCCTTGAGATGGGGATACCACAATGTATAGCATTTTTCACTTGACATATGCAAATATATAGCGTATATTCTAAAAATAGTGTCCTTCCAAAAGGTGAAATATGTAATATTCATTATAGGTTATGTAAAAAGGAGATTGTAGTATTCACCAATTGAGTAAGAAGGAGGGATAATACAAGGTGAGAATATTAAAGGCATCCCTCTTGGTCGGTGCCTTGATGATAGTCAACTTCAACTTCGATCTCCTGCAGCGCCTATCCACCGAAAAGGGAGACCCCTCTTCACAAGAGGTCGTCCCCCCGGAGAAGCAGCAGATAGCAGACCTCCAGCAGAAGCTCAATGAGTTGACGTTGACAATGGAGATACGAGATTACCTGGATCAGTACAGCGAGGAGCTCCCACTCAGAGACCGCAAGGAGATCGCTCAAACCATCCTGGAAGCCAGCAAGAGATACAAGGTGGAGCCCAAGCTCATCATTGCCGTTATTGAGACGGAGAGCTCTTTCCGCAAGAGGGCTATCTCCCCCAAAGGGGCTATGGGCTTGATGCAGATTCTGCCCTCTACGGGATTCGCCCTGGCCAGGGAACTCGATGTGGACTTTCAGGTGGATAATCTCCTGAACGACCCCCTGCTGAACATCCTCATGGGAACCTATTACCTGAGGAAGCTCCTCCAGCAATTCGGAGACCTGAACCTGGCACTGACCGCCTATAACATGGGTCCGGGGAAGTTGATGGAGCTCGCTAACCGGAACATCTCTCTTCCTCGGGACTATTACGAGAGGGTTCACCACTACCGGCGGAGAATCGACTTAGAGCAGGAATAAAGCTGAAGTTCCGGCGGAGACCGATGGGGGGGAGAGACCCCTCGGCTAAGACAATTGATACCGCTGTAAGGCTTTTATCCCCATCCTCATGGGAAGCCAGGTCACCAGGGCTGATATCAGCACCACTCCTCCGTAAAAAGGAATACTATAAGCCCACCCTCCAAAATGGGGGTCCAGTTGCCTGCTGAGATGCAGGTATACCGGGTTGACCTCCAGCCCAACAATAATGGCAATATAGACCAGACTGATAATCATATAGAACAGACCCCCTATTCCCACGGCAATTTTGGCGTAGTTCTCCACCTCAAAGCGAGGAAACAGAGCCCCCATCCCCACACCCAGCCCGGTGAGGGCGACGCTCATCAGAAATATGGTGCCCAGGGACATGGTCATAAAGTAGCTATCCACTTTGAGGAATAGATTGGAAGAGTATACCAGAACCTCGGCCAGCAAGAGCAAGGGAATCACGAAGAGGAAGAACTTACTCCACAGGAAGCCCCGATAATTTATAGGGGAGGAGTGGATTATCCAGAAGCTTTTCCCCTCCACGCTGGT
>JAOUOQ010000383.1 GCA_029880275.1 Candidatus Aminicenantota bacterium
TTGATATTAATAAAAGGCTTTTAACCATTATAGCTCAGTAAATTAGAATCCCTTATTAGATTTTGATTAGAAGGAGTTATATTCAGTAGTTTAAGGTAAAATATCTTTTGCATCAATACAGCCAGTGCCCAATTATTTAGATTTTAAAAATTGAAACTATTTAGCTATTTGGAAGATCCTCTAGTAGTGGCAGGGTTCAAAGTACAATTAGAATATTATCACAGGTTCATCTTGGGTAACTTTTTCCGTTAAGAAAGGATTAAAAAGGAGAATAACTTTTTAAACCCTCACCCCCCGATTCAATAATTTAAATATTACTAAAACATCTATTATTAACATATTACTACAACATGAAAAGCAAAATGTCAAGCAAAAAATGCAATTAATCACCATTTTTTGAAATTTCCCTTTAATTCAATGAAAACTTTCAGGTGCATCTGCTCACTCGGGCTCAGGCTGAGAAGGGTGTACCTCTCTTCCAGGAAGGTGAAATCTCTTTTCGAACAACAACTTGCAGCGATTTTTGTCGACCAAATTGTAAAAAATGATTTTCTCTCTATTTCTACCATTAAAATGTCAATACAGCTTTCCCTTGAGGTTTTGATATTTTTTTATAATCTTTGGGAGCTATTGGATTTCAGTCTATTTCTGCTGGAAGTGGTAGGGGAGCTTAAGGTTGCTGCGGTACATCTTCTTGGAGCAGAAATTCACCGGCTCGCTCCCCTGGTGGCGTGCTTTTAGGTGAGATTTAATGTCTGAAATGGCGGATGCCGGTGAAGACCATAGCCAGGCTGTGCTGGTCGGCAGCCTCAATTACCTCCTTATCCCGGATAGACCCCCCCGGCTGAATAATAGCCGTGGCTCCTGCTTCGGCAATAAGGTCTATGTTGTCCCGGAAGGGGAAGAAGGCATCAGACGCTACCACTGTACCTTTAAGCGGGAGCTTGGCCTTCATAATGGCTACCTTTACAGCGTCCACCCGGCTGGTCTGTCCGGCGCCTATTCCCACCGTCTGCGAAGGGGTGGAGAAGACAATGGCATTGGATTTCACATGCTTGACCACCTTCCAGGCAAACTTGAGGGCTTCCATCTCCAGAAGGGTGGGGGAGCGCTTGGTCACCACTCGCAGCTGATCTGGGTCAAGCAGAAGGTCGTCCCTTTGCTGGAGGAGTAGCCCACCGTCTATATGTCTGAACTCGCATAGGTGAGCCGCAGGAGAGGGTGCAAGGGGAAGAAGGAGAACTCTGAGGTTGCTCTTCTGGGAGAAGACCTCGAGGGCAGCTTCATCAAAGGCTGGCGCCAGGACACCCTCAACGAAGGTAGATGTCACCTCTCTGGCAGTGGTTTCATCGACCTTTCGGTTGAAGCAGATGATGCTGCCGAAGGCGGAGATAGGGTCGCATTCCCTCGCCCGCTGGTAGGCTTCCACTAGAGTGTCAGCTACCGCCACGCCGCAGGGGCTGTTATGCTTTATGATGACCGCCACCGGCTCCTCAAACTCAAGACAGAGCCTCCGGGCTGCCTCAAAGTCAAGCAGGTTATTGAAGGATAGGCTCTTGCCCTGGAGCTGCTTGGCTTCGGTCAGGAATTGGTGGTCATTGTTGAGCCGGCGGTAGAGGCTGGCTTTCTGGTGGGGGTTTTCGCCATAGCGGAGCTCCTGAACCCTGGAGAAGGTCGGGTAAAACAGGGGGGGAAAGAGTGGAGGGGAGGGGATGACCAATATCTTTTCTTCTTTAACCTCTACCCTCTCCAGAAAGTTGGCGATGATCAGGTTGTATTCCGCTACAAAGCGCATCGCCTTGCGTGCCAGGACGAGGCGAGTAGGGAAGTCGATACAGCCATCGTGCTGGTCGAGTTTCTCCAATATCAGGGGATAGTCCTCGGGCTTTACTACAACGGTGGTGTGGACGAAATTTTTGGTGGCTGCTCTAATCAGGGCTTCCCCGCCGATATCCATATATTCCATGGCTTCGTCGAAATCTACCTCCTTGCTCCTCGCTGCCTCGGCAAAGGGATAGAG
>JAOUOQ010000382.1 GCA_029880275.1 Candidatus Aminicenantota bacterium
AGCCCCAGCGGTTCCCGCGCAAGGAGGAGATGATTATGAGATTTACCAACCTCAGGAAAATGAGCTGGACGAGCTTAACCCTTGCTCTGCTCCTGGCGATGGCCTTTTGCTCCTCTGAGAGGGATAAAATCGCTCCCGAGGAGAACACCGGCGGTCCCCCTGCCGCATCTCAACGCCTCCAACAGTCTCCCCAGACACGACCTCCAGGGGGAGAGCAGAGGCGACAGGGCGCTCAGAAGCCTCCCCAGGAGCGCCCGCATTGGGGGCAACAGCAGCAGCGCAGGGGTGGGCTGGAGAGAGGAGGATTAGTTAGCCTGCCGAAGGCTTCCATGGAGCTCATCGATCTGCAATTGACCAAGCCCACTTACAAGGAGGTGGAGTCCTACATACCAGCCACTGGCAAGGTTCTGGCTGACCAGAACAAGGTGGCAAAGGTTGGTCCTATTTTTTCGGGGAGAATCTCCAAGATATATGTCAATCCCGGCGATTGGGTTTCCAGGGGTGACCCCCTGGTCGACATCGAGAGCCTGGATGTAGCCGAGGCAAAAACCGCATTTTACAAAGCCTATGCGCAAGTGGAGTTAGGCAGAATTGACTATGAAAGGCAACAGAGGCTCTTTAAAGAGGACATCGGTTCCCAAAAGAACCTCCTCACCGCCGAAGCCAATTATAAGATAGCCCAGGCAAACCTCAACGCGGCAGAGAAAAATCTCCACACCCTTGGCTTCACCGAAGAGGAGTGCAAGCTGCTGGCAGAGACTCATCAGATAAACCCGTTCATTACCCTCAAAGCCCCTCTAAGCGGAAGAATTGTCAGGCGAGAGGCTACCCTGGGAGCTATGGTGGACCAGAATAGCGACCTGTTCACCATTATGGACCTCTCCACTGTGTGGGTGGATGCCGATATCTTTGAGAAAGACCTGGCCAACATAAAGGTGGGGCAAAAGACCGAGATCAGGGTGCACGCTTACCCCAACGAGGTATTCCAGGGAAACATCAGCTATATTGCCGATGTCTTCAACGAGCAGACCAGAACAGTGACCGTGCGCACGCAAGTGAAGAATAAGGATAGCAAGCTGAAGGTAGGCATGTTCGCCAACATCAGAATCCTCGCCCCTGGCGGCGGCAGGGTGCTGGTGGTCCCCGTGGAGGCGGTGCTGGATGATGAAAGAGAGAGAGTGGTCTTTGTCAAAGAGGGCGATGGCTTCCGACGACAGGTGGTACAGGTTGGAGTGCAGAGCGGTGGGGTTATAGAGGTCATACAAGGGCTAAGGGCAGACGACGAGATAGTTGTCAGGGGAAACTTTCAGCTCCTCTCCGAATACAAGAGGAAGGAGCTGGAGCGCACCGGGGTGCATTAATTGTGCGAATTATTTAACCTGAGAGGAAAAAGAGGATGATAGACAGGCTTATAGATTGGTCGTTAAAAAATCCCTTGCTGGTTATTTTCCTATCCCTGCTGGTGATGGGCGTGGGGGCGGTGGTCTACTCTAAATTGCCGGTAGATGTCTACCCCGACCTGAATGCCCCCCTGGTGAACATCATCACCGAGCACTACGGGATGCCCTCAGAGGATGTGGAGATACTTATAACCCGTCCCCTGGAGAGCATCCTCAACGGAGCACCGCATGTCACCCGGGTCAGGTCGGAATCGAGCTTGGGCATATCGGTGGTGACGGTGGAGTTCGACTGGGGGACCGACATCTATTTAGCTCGCCAGCTGGTGACCAGCCGGCTGGAGCTGGTGACCAATCAATTGCCGGCAGGAACCCTCCACCCCATCCTGGGACCGATATCCTCCCGCATGGGCGAGGTGTTCCATTTTGTGGTAGAAGGGGATGAGGCGAACCCTATGGAGCTCAGAAGCATCGCCGACTGGGACATCAGATACCGCCTCCTGGGAGTGCCCGGCATCTCCTTTGTGATAAACCTGGGAGGGTTCATAAAGCAATATCAGGTTCTTATTGACCCTACCAATCTTAAGAACTATGACATCACTGTGGCTGATGTGAAACGGGCT
>JAOUOQ010000384.1 GCA_029880275.1 Candidatus Aminicenantota bacterium
TGCTTGAGCCGAAGATGACATAGGTCTCCCCGGCCTTAGAGCGACCACCGGGGTCAGCCTCTTTAGCACCGATGATTACATCATCATATCCATCTCCGTTGACATCCCCGCTGGCCACGCCTCTGCCAGCAGTATCGTAAGCAACAGCCCCGCAGACGGTGATGTCGGCAGATTGTGTGCTCAGGTCAATAGTGACAGGCCATGGTGTGATGAATCCAAAGATGACATAGGTCTCCCCGGCATTGATGCGTCCACCGGGGTCAGCACAATCGGCACCTATGATGATATCGTCGTATCCATCACCATTCACATCCCCGCTGGCCACCGCCCAGCCAGAATAATCACGAGTATCAGCCCCTAAGACGGTGATATCGGCCTGGTCAGTGCTCAAATCTATGGTGTAAGGTGGTGAGGAGAAGCTGGAGCCGAAGATGACATAGGTCACCCCGGCATCGGAGCCCCCAGCGGAGTCATACCAAGGCGTACCGATGATCACATCATCATATCCATCACCGTTGACATCCCCGCTGGCCACCGCCTCGCCAATCATATCAAAAGCATAATCCCCCCAGACGGTGATGTCGGCCTGGTCGGTGCTGAGGTCGATATTTGAAGACGGTGAGCTGGAGCCAAAGATGACATAGGTCTCCCCGGCATTGATGCGTCCACCGGGTCTAGCATAACGGGCACCGATGATGAGGTCAGCATATCCATCACCGTTGACATCCCCGCTGGCCACCGCAAAGCCAGACTCATATCCATAAGCAGCCCCGAAGATGGTGATGTCGGCTGGTGTGGTGCTCAGGTCAATAGTTACGGGAGAAGATGGGCTGGAGCCGAAGATGACATAGGTCTCCCCGGCATCTTCACGTGCAGGGTCACCGGGGTCAGCCCAATGGGCACCGATGATGATGTCGTCGCATCCATCATCGTTTATATCCCCGCTGGCCACGGCTATGCCAGAATAATCGCCAGCATCATCCCCACAGACGGTAATGTCGGCTGACTCCGTGCTAAGGTCGATAGTTGAAGGCGGTAAGCTGGAGCCGAAGATGACATAGGTCTCCCCGGCTTCAGTGCGTGGAGGGTCTCCGGGAGAAGCATAATCGGCACTGATGATGATATCCATAAAGCCATCACCGTTGATGTCACCATGAGCCAGCGCCCAGCCACTATCATCTGCTGCATTCTTCCCCAGCACCCGCATATCCCCCCACACCTTACTCAGGTCAATCACCCGCTGCCCAAAAACTATTCCCGAGAGGGCAAGACTAAAGACCAGAAAAACCGAAACGATTGAAAATTGCTGCCTTGTCATGATGCGTACCTCCTTGTTTGTAATAGGTTAAAAACCTCTCTCACCACCGCGGTGAGGAGAATTACTGACCATTTGCTATCTGCAGTATAGATAAATCGTCTCCTGGCAAGTTCTACTTCGCAAGCACATCTGCCGGAAAAAATATAAATCATCTCGTAGACCGTTGAGGAAAAAGCCCTTTATAGTTCATTCGACAATCTCTCTACCGATATTCCTTTTAGTATATGTAATATAGCAAATTTCTTCTAATGATGTCAATAAAAAAGTTAATTGGTAAGCGTCAATAATTTTGTGTAATGAGCATACAAGGGGTATTGACCTTATTTCTGTTGATAACCATCAGGGCAAGCTGGTGTCAGTCTGAGCTTTCTATGTTTTCAAAAGTACCTATGTTGTTTATAAGCTGCCGGAAGAAGCTGTCCAATTTATTCACTGTTTTCAACTTTGACCTATGCTGTGGCTCTTTCAGGAGTAGGTTAAGGCAGCTCAAGCTCACTTCTATATCCTGCAGTAAATTGGCTGCTGCCTGGGTCTCTGTTGTTTGCCATCGGTGATAAAATGCTGCCGCCTTCCGATACGCCCCCTGCTCGGTCTGAGTTAGATAGATATGGATTGCTTCCTTAAACATCTTCCCGATGCCTCACATCCTGAAGATGGAGCTCTGATACTGGCTATCTTATGAAAGCAGC
>JAOUOQ010000385.1 GCA_029880275.1 Candidatus Aminicenantota bacterium
TTTTCAAACCTTCATTTTCTCCAGCGGAAGAGAGCCTGCCAGGCCGGAGTCGGTTCAGCTATTTCAGTCAATATGGCAGGGAGACAAGTGGTCGCAGCCGGAAGCTCTCCCCGAGCCGGTAAATTCGGGAGGATGGGAAGCCACACCCTATATAACTCCCGATGGAGAAACTCTGTATTTATGCTCAGATCGAGGCGAAGAAAACAAACAAGATGTGGATATATGGAGATTTGATTTTATCAACGGGCAATGGACAAACCCGCAGTTGATGCGCGGTCCCTTCTTATCTGATAAGCACGATTACGACCCTTGTATATCTCCGGATGGGACAAAGTTTTATTTTACATCTGATAGGGATGGCGGCTTCGGCGATTCGGATATATACGTGGTAGAAAAGATATTTAAAAAGTAAGTTTTCTCTGTAAAGGCTTAGAACAAAAGAGATGTTCTGTTAACATTTTTCAATGTATTAAGCAGTTAACTATAAGGGAGTGGAAGCTATAGGAGTAGTTGATGCTCCCTTCTTCAGTTGAGAGATTGGAAAGGAGGATGTGATTATGTCTGACCTGGTAAAGCGAAGCAAAAAAGTACTGACCCCGGCATTAGCTTTTGATACCCAGGTAGTAGCTGTTAAAGCAGAGGGATGCTGGGTTGAAGGGGATGACGGGAAAAAATATCTCGATTTCAGCTGTGGCACGGTAGTGACCAACATCGGGCATCGCCCTCCCAGGGTGGTCAAAGCTGCCCAGGCTCAGCTTGAGCGGTTCATACATGCAGGCTGCGTCTTCTATTACGATTCCGTAGTAAAACTTTTCGAGGAGCTGACGCGCATCACTCCCGGCGATATAGATATGTTCTTCGTTGCCAATGCGGGAGTCGAAGCGGTAGAGGGCTCTTTGAAGCTTGCCCGCTGGGTCACTCGTCGAGGGGGGATAATCTGTTTCCGAGGAGCCTTTCATGGGCGCACCCTGGGCGCTATCTCTATCACCTCCTCTCGGGTACACTACCGCAAGAGGTATGAGCCCCTTCTGCCCTCTGTGTATCGGACCCCCTACCCCTACTGCTATCGCTGCCCTATGGGACAGGAAGAGGGGAAGTGTTCCCTGGAGTGCTTCCAATACCTGGAGACGATGATGGACCAGGACATTCCCACCACCGATATCGGGGCAGTGATCATGGAGCCTATACTCGGGGAAGGGGGATATGTGGTTCCTCCGAAAGCTTATATGCAACGACTCAGAGAGCTGTGCGACCGACATGAGTTCCTCCTCATTTTTGATGAGATTCAATCGGGAATGGGGAGAGCTGGAAAATGGTTTGCCTGCGAGCACTTTGGAGTTGTTCCCGATATAATCTGCATCGCCAAAGGGATAGCTTCGGGCTTCCCCCTGAGCGCCTTCGGAGCATCTAAAAAGCTCATGCAGGATTGGCCCCCCGGAGCTCATGGAACCACTTTCGGCGGAAACCCGATAAGCTGCGCCGCGGCTGTGGCAACTATTGAAACTATCAGAGAGGATAAACTGCTGGAAAAGTGCCAGGAGTTGAGCCCCTGGATTATAGAGAAGCTCAAGAAGCTACAGGAGAAGTATCCGGTTATCGGAGATATAAGGGGTCTGGGCTATATGATCGGCATAGAGCTGGTCCATGAAGACAAAAAGCCTGCCCCGGAGCTGACATCCCGCCTGTTGAAGCTATGCCTGGAAGAGGGCCTGATTCTCATAAACTGTGGCACCTGGTCTAATGTGGTACGATTTATCCCCCCGTTGATCGTCACCCGCGAGGAGTTGGAAAAGAGCTTCACCATTCTGGACAAGGTTTTTCAGCGGCTGAGCTAAATTCTCAGGGCGCTGAAAAAAGTTAGCGAGCAGAGGTGGGAGCTGTGGTATAATTTTAAGTCAGAGTTGTCGTTTTACATAATCTCAAGGGGTTGAAATCTCAGAAAAAAAAGATTTCCTTCTTGCGTCAAGACGAGAGCTGCTGAAAAGCCTTAAAGCCAGGGAAAACA
>JAOUOQ010000386.1 GCA_029880275.1 Candidatus Aminicenantota bacterium
GGAGTGGAAAGTTCCCGGACTCGCCATCGCCATTGTCAAAGATGGAAAGGTAATCTTCTCTGAAGGATTCGGTTATCGGGATGTTACCAAGGAATTAAAGGTGACTCCTCAGACCCTCTTTGCCATTGGCTCCTGCACTAAGGCATTTACCGCCGCATTAGTGGGCATCCTGGTTGATGAGGGAAAACTCGATTGGGATAAACCGGTGAGAAATTACCTCCCCTCTTTTAAGCTGCATGACCCCGTTGCTTCTGAGCAGATGACCACCCGCGATCTGGTAACTCACCGCTCCGGCTTGCCGCGCCATGACCTTATGTGGTACAACTCTTCCTTCACCCGCAAAGAGCTTTTTGACCGCTTGCAATACCTGGAGCCCAGCAAGGATTTTCGATCTTACTGGCAGTATCAAAACCTTATGTTCATGACCGCCGGCTACCTGGTGGGACAAATCGCCGGCACCAGCTGGGAGGAACTCCTACGGCAGAGGATTCTTGAGCCTTTAGGAATGAGAGACAGTAATTTTTCGGTGACTACATCTCAGCAGAGCCCGGATTTTGCTCTTCCCTACAATGAGATAAAGGATGAGGTCAAGGAAATCCCGTTTCGTAATATCGACACCATAGGTCCGGCAGGTTCCATTAATTCCAATGTCACCGATATGTCCCAATGGATTTTGCTCAATCTAAACAAAGGCAAGTTCAGTGAGAAGCAAATCATATCGGAAGCCAATCTCAGCCAAATTCATTCTCCTCAAATGGTGATGCCTGGCTCAATCGAGTATGATGAGATACTCTATTCAAGTTATGGGATGGGCTGGGTAATCACACCCTACCGAGGACACTTAATGCTCCGCCACGGAGGAGGTGTTGATGGGTTTACTGCCCTGGTAACCCTTATGCCGCGAGACAACATGGGGATGGTTATCCTCACTAATTTAGATGGAACTCCTCTGCCGCAAATTATCGCCTATAATGCTTGCGACCGTCTGCTGGGGCTGGACCAGATACCATGGAATAAACGAATCAAGGATGAGGTAGACAAAGCCAAAGAGGAATCTAAAAAAGCGAAAGAAGAGAAAGATAAAGACCGTGTGCTCGATACCCAGCCATCTCATCCGCTTGAAGCGTATACCGGAGAATTCGAGCACCCAGGATACGGGATTATTTCCATTAAAATGGAGGATGACCATTTACAAGCCGACTACAACTCTATATCTTATTCCTTGGGACATTACCACTACGATATTTTCGAGCTGACAAATGAGCTTATGGATATGACGCAAAAGATATCCTTTTTCACCGATGCCAAGGGCAATATCAGCAGCCTCTCCGTTCAGTTGGAACAGGCAGTAAAAGAGATTGTATTCACCAGAATGCCCGAGAAGAAGATGATGGAAAAAAGCTTTCTGGAAAAATTCGTAGGCGAATATGAGCTTGAGGGTGGGTCCATTACTATATCTTTGAGAGGGGAAAACACCCTGATTTTAGTTGTTCCTGGTCAACCGGAGTATGAACTGGTTCCCTATAAAGGCACAGAATTTAATATTAAGGGCTTATCCGGCTTTGGCATAGAATTCGTAATGGATGCTTCGGGGCTGGTCACCGAAGCAAAACTCATACAACCGAACGGAGTATTTACCGCCAAGAAAAAATAATCTCTGCCGCAAAATATTTTAGGATTTGGTAGCTAATGAAAGAGGGAATTTCTATTCCCTCACCTTTTTATTCCAAATTACTCTTGTCTTACTTTTTCCTGTTATGATATAGTTTTTCCTGCTATATTCCACTGGATTATTAGATACGAAATAAAAGGAGATAGCCATGAAAATAGAAACCTTTAAGATGGAGCGCATGCAATCCATCTGGGAAAATGTGGTTGACTACAACATCTCAGAGAGCGGAGTTCACCCACTGTCTTTCCAGGAGCTTGTCAGTCAGGAAGAGCTGGCGGAAATACTGAAGGTAAACATCGGCTACATTCAAGCTAACGGAACTCCGGAACTA
>JAOUOQ010000077.1 GCA_029880275.1 Candidatus Aminicenantota bacterium
TATCCTCTTCTGCCTACTCTCTCTTCTTCTGATCGCCCTCTTCCTGAGCCTGGGTCTGCTGGTGTCCACCCTTGTCTCCCGGTCGGAGACATCGATGGTTATCCTCCTGCTGCTGTGGACACTTGTGGTGGTAGTCATGCCTTCGCTGGGAAGGGTAGTCGCCGACCTCACTGCCCGGGTGCCAACTAAAGGGGAGATTGAACTCCGCTATCGTCAAGCTCATGAGGAAGTATGGAATAATGTCCCTTCTGATTTACCGCCAGAGATGAACCCACGACGGTGGATGGGTGACCCATGGGCGCCTAATGTCCCCAATCGGAGCAAAATGATTAACACCATCACCGAGCGCCAGGCGAAGGTTTTCGATGACTACATCCAGCAGTTGCGCCTCCAGGTGAGACGAGCGCAGAGAATCATAATGGCATCACCCACCATGTTCTATCGGACGGCATCGGAGGAAGTGATGGGAACCGGACTCAGCCAGTTTGAGCATTTCTATCAATCGTTAAAACGATACGAGGACAGTCTGAGGGAGTTTATCCTTGAGAAAGATGCCTCCGATAGTAGAAGTCCCCACCTGCTCAACGCCTGGCACAAAAATACCATCTCCCAGCTCCCGGTAGATTTCAACGCCATTCCCCGCTTTTACCTGCCTCCTCTTACCTTGAAAGCGAGGCTCCCCGCCGTTGTCCGCAGCCTTGGGGTGCTACTGTTCCTGACAGTTCTGCTCTTCCTGGTTACTTATGTTGCCTTTATCCGCTACGATGTGCGATAAGGAAAAAGTAATCAAAGTCCCCCTCCCTAAAAATAAGAGCTTCAGGCTATAAAGCTCTTGGGCAACACAGCGAGTCATACTTACCATTGTAGGCGATAAGTGGAAGCTATACCCAAAACAGCCTGCATAAAATGAGTTAGAGATGAATTTTCAGAAATTGCCGAATTACACCCGCTCTTTATATTGACTTTTATTTTTATTTAGTATATACATTAAAGGCTCAGCAAATGTGTTGAGTCTTTATTTTTTAGGCGCTTGCAAATTAAAGATATTCCTACATAGAGAAAAGTAGTGATATTCAAAGGGAGGTGTCTCATGAAGAACATAAACATATCCGTTAAGATTATCTCGATTGTTTTATTTGGCATCTTGATGGCTCAGGGGCTGTTCGGCGAGACAAGAGGGGTCAAGAGCGGAACGAGATATGACCGCCTGGTCATAAGAAATGTCGTCATCATTGATGGCAACGGGATTCCGCCAAGTGGTCCTGTTGATATTATTATTGAGGGGAATAAAATAAGTTCTGTTCAGAGCGCCAGCGGTGATGAAAAAGCTTATGAGAGCGAACAGCATGTCCTTGATGGAACCGGGATGTATCTCCTTCCCGGTCTTATCAATAATCATGTCCATCTCCAGGACAGCAGGGGAAGCATGCCCATCCCGTTTGAATATTTTTACAAACTCTGTCTGGCATGCGGTGTCACCTCGGTGCGGGATGTGGGAAGCAACTATAGTGAGACCATAGAAGAGCGCCGCAAGAGCCAGGAAGGTCTGATTGCCGCCCCCCGCATATTCCTCTATATGTCAGTGTGGGCAAGTACTCCTGAAGAAGCTCGCCAGAAAGTCCAAGAGGTAAAGAAGCAAGGCGGAGATGGGGTAAAGATTTTTAGTATGGACCGCGACATCATGAAAGCTACCATGGATGAAGCTCATAAACTGGGACTTAAAGTGGCACACCACGCAGCAGTTGAGGAGACCGATGCCTGGGATGCTGCCGAATTTGGGGTAACCAGTATTGAGCACTGGTATGGAGTCCCCGATGCCGCTCTGCATGGCTCGCAGAATTTCCCCTACTGGTACAATTTCTCCAATGAAAACGACCGCTTCCGCTATGCAGGCCATCTCTGGCGCGAAGCCGACCCACAGAAGCTCAAAAAAGTTCTTCAGCGACTGGTGGAAAAGGGTGTAACCTGGATTCCCACCTTTGTCATCTACGAAGCCAACCGGGATCTGCTCAGAGCCATGAACCAGCCCTGGTTCAAAGATTACCTCCACCCCGCCCTGGAGGAATATTTCAAGCCTAACCCAGCACACCATGGCTCCTACCATTGGAGTTGGAGCACCACAGACGAAGTCTTCTGGCGAGAAAATTACAAGATATGGATGGACGCTGTCCAGGATTTTGCCCGCATGGGAGGTGTAGTTGGTGTCGGTGATGACGCTGGTTTTATCTATATGATGTACGGATTTAGCCTCATACGAGAGTTAGAACTTCATCAGGAGGCAGGCTTCCATCCCATCGATGTCATCCAAAATGCCACCGGCAACAATGCCAGAATTTTAGGAATGGAAGACAGATTAGGTCGTATTCGCCAGGGCTATCTTGCCGACCTTGTCATTGTAGACGAAAATCCTCTGGAAAATCTAAAATATCTCTATCCTACAGGGGTTCTTAAAGTTGACGAAGGGAAAGTAATTACTCGAGGGGGCATAAAATGGACAATCAAAGATGGTTTTGTCTACCATGCTCCCACCATGCTGGAGGATGTGGGGAAGATAGTCTCTGAGGCAAGGACGAAATCAAAAGCTCACAAATGAGGAACGGGAATAGATAAAAATAGTGTGCTGCGATATTGTTTCTGTTAGGCTTCTTTTGGTGGATACAGAGTAGCAATAATCAGGATAGTAGCGGCTGATCCAACAACAGCCGGTAATACATATACATCCCACCACGTGAACCACCAGTGTCCCCATATCCATCCCAGCCAGCCGCCTACCCAGCCGACCGCCACCTCAGCAGCAAAACCGTACGCCCCTTTGCCGATTCTGATGTTCAGGGCGTACATAATGGCGGCGATCACAATAGCAATGATAACCAACGCCACACACGCCAGAAAACTCATTCCTATCATCTATTAATCACCCCCTTTCTTAGCGGAGTCTGCTCCACTAATCTATTCCCGTCCCCCTCTTATCGTCATATGTAAATGTGGACGCATCCGGGAGAGTTACCCTCCTCTGGCAAAGTCGCCCGGCTACATAAAGAGAATAGCGGAGAGGAACTTGCTCACCTCAACCATATCCTTTCCGGTAAATGAGATGGTCCTCCCGTCCAGCTGCTTCACACCGGGAAGCATCCCCACCAGAGAGGCATAGACCTCGTCCTTGAAGGTGATTTCCAGCGTGATAGGAGTCTGGAGCTTGAAAGGCTGAAACTCCTTCAGCCTCTTGAGGGCTCTGATAGCTCCCTCCTTAATAAGCTTCTGGGCTTTCTCCGGATGGATGGTCTTAGCAATGGTCCCAATCCCCTCTTTGACAACTACTCCTTCTACATCCCCCAGCATCTCTTTAGCTTGAGCAACTATTGTCTGGTCGCCGGAAATAAGAGCTACCGGCACCCCGAAATGCCCCGCAATGGCGGCGTTGAAACCCGCCTCGGGCACTGAGTTGCCATTCAGCTTGATATCAAAAACCCTGGAGCCCGACATGGTATGAGCCAGGGTGGCGTCCCTTGAGCCCTCCTTGGCATGGTAGCCAATCAGGAACACCGCATCGAAGGTCTCGTCAATCCCCTCCATCATAATCAACGGACGAGGCCAATCTCTAATGAGCTTGACCTCTCTGTTCAGCTCCTCAATAAGAATGTTCTGACCGCTGCCGTGGGAGTCACTGACCACAACCTCGGTTGCTCCGGCGGCAAACGCTCCCTCAATGGCTGCGTTAACCTCCTGGGTCATAAAGCGGCGAAAGCGCTGGTATTCCTCTCCAGAGGTCTGCATCTGCGAAACCACTCCCCCAATCCCCTCAATATCTACAGAGATATAAACCTTAAGTTTATCAGGACCGGGCTGAGGCAAAGCAAATAGGCTTAGAAATAAAATTAACAGCAGAAAAAAAGCCAGCAATATAGAACGTTTCTTCATTGCATCACCCCCTGATATTTTGATGGGCGAATCCTCTTAAATCTTTCATCATTTCCTATAAAAATATATTACTTAATTCTATATCAGAGATGAAGCCATTAGTCAAGAAATAATAAGTTCTTTATCATAAAAAGAGAGATTATTGACAACCACTTAAGCAGGTGGGATAATGGCTTCTATAGTTTTCAATACCAAAAACAAGGAAGGTAAAATATTATGAAAAGTATCCTAAGGCTCTTTTGGACAGCAGCAATAATAGGGCTTCTTCTCCTGGGGCTTTATCTAATTTTTCCTCCTACCCTTCCCTATGACCTGGCAATCATCGGGGGCATGGTGGTTGACGGAACAGGCAATCCCTGGTTTCGAGCAGATGTCGGGGTCAAGGGGGAAAGGATTACCCACATTGGTATCATCCCGGTAAATGAAGCTTCTGAGGTAATAAGGGCAGAGGGGTTGGTTGTGTCACCGGGCTTTATCGATATCCATACACATACCGACAGTGGGCTGCTTGCGAATCCCCGGGCGGAGAATTATCTTTACCAAGGGGTTACCACGGTAGTGGGGGGAAACTGCGGTAGCTCCCCGTTTCCGATCGGCGAGCATCTGGAAAAATTACACAAGCAGGGCATCAGCCTTAACTTCGCCACCCTCATAGGGCATAACACCATAAGAAGTGAAGTGATGGGTATGAAGGATGACCCTCCCACCGCAGAGGAACTGGCGGAGATGAAACGGATGGTAGAGCAGGGAATGACAGAGGGAGCCCTGGGTCTCTCCACCGGGCTGAAATATGTCCCCGGAGCGTATGCCGCTACCGCGGAAGTGATTGCGCTGGCAAAGGTCGCCGCCAGATACCATGGCATCTACGCTACCCACATGCGGGAGGAAGGACTGGGGGTCATCGAGGCGGTAAAGGAAGCCATCTTGATTGGGGAAAAAGGGGGGCTGCCGGTGCAGATTTCCCACCATAAGGTAGTCAGTGCCGACATGTGGGGTGCCAGCAGGGAGACCGTCCGCCTGATAGAGGAGGCTCGCTTACGGGGAGTGGAAGTTACCCTCGACCAGTACCCCTATCCGGCTACCAGCACCGATTTGGATGTCCTTTTCCCCCCCTGGTCCCTTGCCGGTGGTAACGACGAGCTTAAGCAGAGGCTGAGCCATCCGGAGACCCGTCAGAGGATAAAAGAGGCTATCGCTTACAACATCGTCCACGACAGGGGAGGGAGTGATATAGGCAACATCACCGTGACCTACTTCAAGGCTGACCGCTCATTGGAGGGAAAGAACCTGGCGGAGATAGCCGGCCTGCGAGGTTGGAAACCTACCCCGCTAAACGGGGCGGAGATTGTAATGGATATACAACTGAAGGGGGGAGGGAAAGCCATCTATCACTGTCTGAACGATGAGGATATTGGGCGGATAATGAGATACTGCGGTACGATGGTCGGCTCCGATGGAGGGATAACCGTCTTTGAGCAAGGGGTGGTTCACCCCCGCAACTACGGGACCTTCCCCAGAGTGCTTGGTTATTATGTGCGGGAGAAAGGAATCCTCACGCTGGAGGATGCCATCCGGAAGATGACCTCACTTCCCGCTCAGACCCTGCGGCTGATTGACAGAGGGGTGCTCAGGGTGGGAGCTTATGCCGATATAACTATCTTTGACCCTCAAAGGGTGATTGACAAATCCACCTGGGAGAACCCCCACCAGTACTCCGAAGGGATAACTTATGTTATTGTCAACGGCAAGGTGGTTATCTCCGAGGGAAAGCATACCGGCGCGCTTTCGGGTCATGTGCTGAGGCGAAGGGATAATAAAATGGCGGATTGAAGGGGTCTCCTCGAAACTCCCCTCAATCCGCCTGAAGGCTTTCGTCAGCAGAACTATATGGGTATGCTTACTTCTCCCCGACGAGGGAGAAGGTCTCGATCAGGGTATTCCATCTTTGCCTGCGGGTCTTCTCCTCCTCTTCTCCTAAGGAAGCTCCACCGTCGGGCAGCGACGGTGTGGGCGCAGACTCAAACTTGCGGATCTCCTCGAGCTTCTTCGCCTCTTCGCGCATCCAATTGCGAGCTTCTTCCTCTTTGAGAAGCTGAGCGAGCTCAGCATCCAGCTCTGAGGGCTTTATGGTGAATGCCCACCCAGAACCATAGGGGTCTGAATTCGCTAAAGAAGGCTCCTTTGCTAACTTGGTATTCACCTGCACCACTTCTCCACTGACAGGGGCTTTTAACCTGGCGATACCGAAGCTGGTTTTCACCTTGAACCCTGACTCTCCAGAATCAATCTTCTGGCCCTCCTGCGGCAGCGTTACCTCCTTGACATCTCCCACCAGCTGCTGGGCAAAATCGTCCAAGCCAACTCTCCACAGACCTTCGCCCTCGTTCCGCATCCAGGTATGTCCCTTGTGATAATGAAGGTCGATGGGTACAGAGTAGCCCTCCACCTTGGTCTTTTTCTTGAGGTCGGATACTTTGACCCGGGGTCTCTCCCTTACCAGATGGTAGTCAATCATATCCTGCATCATCTGGTCGTAGGGGCAGGTGCCACATTCGTAATTTCTGGCGCAGATTTTATGGCTCACCGCACCCTGCAGCATATAGCGGCACGGTCTCTGGTCACCGGGCAGCCGGCGCAGTCTTGACAGCAGAGCGGTAAAGCCAGCCACCTCACCAGCCTGCGCACCGGGAGCTGCAGAATCCATGAGCATCTGATTAAAATCGCAGTTGGCGCAATTGTAGTCCATCACACAAATCCGATAGGAGACTACTCCTGCCTTCATCCAGATGCACTGCTTCTCATCTGATTTGGCTTTGTTCTTGTTGGTAGCCATGTTTATTTCCTCCTTTTTATTATGTATCTTTTCCGATAATAGCGCCTCCGGTTGGTCTTGATGAGCCATTGCCTTAAGGACATCGCATTCAAGGTGCTTCCCTCCGAAGCAGTAGCAGGGCTCATCCGAGGCACCCTCCGGAACCATTACTCTTTTAGGATATGCCTTACAATAGTTAACCACTATGCTTTCTAAAAATGGGCATCTCATTTTCATTACCTCTTTCTTTTTGCATCCATATCCGTAAATAAGCAATGAGCGTGCCAGAACCTTAAAAACCTGCCTTTGTAACTTATTGAAAAATAAAGAGTTATAAAGAGAAAAAATTACCTTTTTTCCATCTTAGAGGTAAGAAAGTAGTGAGTGTAGGATATTACTACAGTGAGGTCTCTTCAGGTGAGGGGAGAATAAAGTTAACTCTTTTGTTATTAAAGAGTTAATAATATTGTAGGGTAACGCTACACTTTAGGACAAATCCACCAGGGGTGGGAGGCTTAAGAGGGGGATAATCCGTATTGACGGATTTTCTTGTAAAGGGTGGAGCGGTCAATTCCCAGCACCTTTGAGGCTTTGCTGATATTCCATTTATTTTCTTCCAGGGTGTGTTGGATATGCTCTTTTTCTACCTCTTTAAGTTTTCTGGGTTGTATATCTTTGCTCTCCTGAAAGCTCTGGATATGCGGGGGGAGATCTTCTATCTGGATAACTCTGTGCTTGGTGATGACCACTGCCCGTTCTATGACATTCTCCAGCTCTCGCACATTGCCGGGCCAATGGTATTGTACCAGCAGGGCAATAGCCTTGGGGGAGATACCCTCAAGATTTTTGTTGTTCTTGATATTATATTTCATGAGAAACCGCTCAGCTAACAGGGGGATATCATCCTCTCGTTCTCGCAGCGGTGGGAGCTGTATAGTAACCACATTGAGGCGATAATAGAGGTCTTCCCTGAAGCTGCCCTCCTTGACCGCCCTCTCCAGGTCTTTATTGGTGGCGGCGATGATGCGGACATCAACCTTTATAACCCCCGTCCCTCCGAGCCTTCTTATCTCTCTCTCCTGAAGGACTCTCAGGAGGTGGAGCTGGGTTTCGGGCTTCATCTCACCAACCTCATCGAGGAAGAGGGTCCCCTGGTTGGCCTCTTCAAAGCGCCCCGGCTTGTCTCTGACTGCTCCAGTAAAAGCACCTTTTTCATACCCGAAGAGCTCGCTCTCCAGGAGGCTTTCCGGCAGGGCCGAGCAGGAAACAGAGACAAAGGGCTTCTCCGCCCGGCGACTGCTGTAATGTATGGCGCGGGCAATGAGCTCCTTCCCGGTTCCGCTCTCCCCCAGGATGAGGACCGAGGCATCGCTATCGGCTACGGTTCTAATGAGCTCAAATATTTCCTGCATTTTGTAGTTCTTACCCACGATATCTCTGAAATGATAAACCCTCTTCAGCTCC
>JAOUOQ010000007.1 GCA_029880275.1 Candidatus Aminicenantota bacterium
CTGAAGCCTGAACTCACAGTCTTCGTCTTGGTCGGTCAACAGCTTCAGCAATCCATCCAGGGCTTCAATGAGCCCCTGCTGACATAATGAGAGGAGCGCATTGACAATCTCTTTTCTATATTCCCTTTTCTGTTCTCTTTTAAAGGCGGTTATTAACCCTCTGGCAGTCGTTGGAGAGGGGAAAGCGGGAAGGGCTTCGACAGCTTTGGCTTTTACAGCAGGGTGCGGGTCCATAAGAGAGTGTAGGAGAGGGGTAATGGAGCGAGGGTCTCCTATTCTTGCCAGAACCTCAATAGCATTAACCCGAGTGGTGAAGTGGGAGCTTTTAAGAGCGGATATAAGGTGCTCTACCGCCCGAGAGCCGATGATGGTCAATAGAGCGAGGGCAACCTCCACCTCCTGGGTGGACGGGCTTGCCAGCTGCCCGATGAGAGCTTCTATTTCCCTGGTCTTGGAATCGAAGATGCTCATCCGCTTACCTTTTTAAATTATGGTATAGCCCGGTTTCCTTTGTCAATCAAAATTTAGTTGACATACGGGGGTCAATCTTTTAAGATTGTGGGGACTCATAAGTCAGAAATGAGGACAAATGGTCAGCAGAAGGATGTTATTATCAAAAAAAGGTGTTATATTCTATCTCTTCCTGGCTGCTTTTCTCACCTTTATCTACACTGAGAAGGATATTTTTACACAAGAAAAGGCTTTAGCCCAGGTGTTCTTTCCCAGCGGGACTGAGGTACGGGCGGAGTTAGCTATTACCCCTGCAGAGCGGGCTACGGGGCTTATGTTCCGGGAGGGGCTGCTTCCAGGGGAGGGAATGCTTTTTATTTTTGAGGAGGCAGATTTCCATAGTTTTTGGATGCTTAATATGAAATTCTCCATAGATATTATATGGCTCAGCCCGGAGAAGAGTATCGTTCATATTGAGCACAGCGTTCCTCCCTGCGCTGAGGAGCCGTGTCCCACCTATGAGCCAATGCAGAAAGCCCTCTATGTAATAGAAGTTCCCGCTGGCTTTGCAAAAAAGGAAAGCTTACGCCTGGGGATGAAAGTCCTCCTTGAGATGGAGGAGTGAACAGTCAGGAAGTTGCCCCTTCTTTATCCTCTCCTGCCAGAGGCTCTATTTTTTCACCGTGACTGTGAAGTGCCCGCGGCGGTTCAGGCGACGGGTTTCCTCACGGGAGTTGTCATATTTCGGTTGGGATTCCCCGTAGCTAATAGTAGTCATTCTATCTGGTGAAATCCCTTTTATGTTAATCAGGTAGTTTTTAATCGCCTGAGCGCGGTGCTCTCCCAGAGCCATGTTGTAAGCTTCGGTGCCGATGTAGCAGCAATGCCCTTCAATCTGATAGGTGAGGGTGGGGTCCTTCTTCATCAGTTCGGCCACCTTATCGAGCTTGGCAATCGACTCCGGCAGAAGCTCATATTTATCAAACTCAAAATAGATGTCCTCAATAACGATGGGCTTCTCCAGCACTGTGATGGTCACGGTATCAGAAGCCGAGCCTCCCTTGCCATCGTCCACCCGGCAGCTGACCTGGTATGCTCCAGAAGCTAAGTCCCTGGCGATCCAGTCCACCTGTGCGCCTGTCCCCTCTATCACTCCTGCAGAGCAGCTCCAGTGGTAGGTCAGCGGGTCGCTATCAGGATCTTCTGCCTCGGCAGTTACTCGAGATGTCTCGCCGCTATATAGTTTATCTGGGTCTGCGGTGAGCTTGACCCAGGGGTCGCGATTTACCTCTTCCGGCGGCGGAGGAGGTACAGGCGGTGGTACAACAGGTACAGGAGCAGGCTTTTTCTCCGCCGGGGTAAAGCTTATCATAGCTACCATACCGTCTGGACGAACATCCATGTTACCAGAGAAAGTGACATTTCTCCGGTAGCCTAACCCCAGCCGAAGCCCGCTATCAAAACGGTATTGCATCCCCAGGGTCAGGTCAAGGGGCGCTTCCTGGGGGAAATCATCGTCATTGAGATAAGCGGTACCCAGGAGCTCTACCACTCCTTGGAAGTGGCTGGCTGCGGGGAACAAGGTTCCGATGGAATAACGGAGTTCATGACTCAGGCTCTGATCCAAATCGGCTATATCACCATGGGTTCCCACCAACATAAATCCCAGACTGCCCGACAGCAAGAAGTAGTCTTCTACTGTTTTGCTGATTAAGAGGTCTACACCTCCGTCAACTTTACCACTGCCCAAGCCCTTGTCTGCATCAGCCGAGGGGAGCTTAACATATCCCTGAAGCGCTATTGCAGGTCTGCTCTCATTTTCGGCTAAAAAGCTGTACTTGGCGGCGATGATAAAATCTCCCACTCCCTGCTCGATAAGTGGGTTGGCGAAGGGGTGGTTGTTTTGCCTGGTGTCGAAGACAGGGGAATCGAAATCGGTCTGGACGAAAGGAGTGAAGATGCCGGTTAACTGCAGGCGGTCGGTCACCCCATAGCTGAAGCTGAAGCTCACCTGATTGATGTCCAAATCGAGTGTTTCGCGGTCGATGTTGTTGTACAGGAGACTAAGTGAATATTTACCTTGAGAGAGGCTATGCGCTGTGGGAATGTTGAATATGTGGATTAGCGGAGCAGCCCTCTCTTCCTCCTCCGCTCCCAGGACCACGGGAGTGAACCATGCAGCTACAAGGAGCAATCCTATTAAAAGGTTGACTTTTTTCATCTGTCTAACCTCCTCATGTTATTAATTTACAAAATTTTTACTATAATATCTGGAATAAAGGTCTGATGTCAAGAAAAATAATGAAGTACTTATTATTTATTGATTGATTAATTGGAGGGCAGATGGTATATTTATCTAAATTTATATATTTGCAAACTTTAAATTATGAGAGGTAGAGATGGCAAAAAAGACTTTATCAAGAAGGGATTTTTTAAAGAGGTCTGGCTGGGCTGCCGGGGCGATAACCTTAGGTAGTAGCTCTGCTGTCTTATGGGACATAGCCTGCGGACCTGCCCGTGAGAAGAGGGGGAATACCCTCGTTGAACTTATTCCAGCGAGTCCCGAATTGAACCCTCTTATGGCGAAGGATAATTTGTCCAGCAGGGTGATTGATAAGATATTTGATGGATTATTGGAATTTGACCAAGAACTCAACCTGGCGGGGGAGTTAGCAGAGAGTTTCCAGCTCTCTGAGGATTATTGCCAGATAACCTTTCGTCTAAGGGACAACCTATGGTGGCACGATGGCAAACAAGTCACCGCCGCTGATGCCTTTTTCACCTATCAGCTATTGGTTAACGAAAAGACCCCTTTTGTATTAAACGAGGGGTTTAAGAAAATAAAGAAAGCAGAGGTGGTTGACAATCTTACCTTCCGGGTGAACTATGAGGAGCCCTATGCGGCTGCCCTGAACGACTGGACCATCCCTATTCTGCCCAGCCACCTTCTCAGTGACAACTTCTTTACAGCCAAGTTTGGAGAAAGCCCTATAGGGGAGGGTCCTTACATCTTTGAGAGCTTAAAGGAGGACGAGGAGATTGTTCTGCGGTCTAATCCCCGCTATTATAAAGGAGCGCCTCGCATTGAGAAGCTCATTTTGAAGATCAGACCCAATGCCACCTTCAATTATGAGAGTGTTGCGGTGAAAAAAGAGGCAGACCTGGCGGAGATAGGCTTTTCTAAGATGAAATCACTCCTGAAAGAAGGAGTTGAAGTAAGCAAGAAGCTCAATTTATTCCAATATCGGAGGCCTGACTTTTCCTTTCTGGCTTTCAACCTTCAGGATGAGCTGCTTAAAGACATAAAGGTGAGGCAGGCAATCAGCTATGCAATAGATAAAGCAAGCCTGGTAAAGTATGTGCTGGAAGGATACGGAGATATATGCTACAGCCCTTACCTCTGGGAAAGATGGTATAATCCAGAGATACTGAAGTATGAGCAAAATCCTTCCAAGACTGAAGAGTTGCTGGCTGAAGCTGGCTGGAGCAGGGGGGCTGATGGCTATTTAGAACGCAATGGGAAAAAATTCAGCCTGACGCTGAGCACCAACACCGGCTCCACGGTTCGTCTCCAATCAAGTCAGATTATCCAGGAGCAGCTGAAGAAGGTCGGTATCGAGGTGAAGCTCAACCTTCTTGAGCCGACCACTTTTAACGATTATATAATCAATAAGCGGTTCCAGCTGGCCCTACTGGGTTTCATTTGCGGGGTTAACCCAGATGATCAGTACTTCTACTGGCATTCAAATGAGGGGCTTAATATCTTCTCTTTCCATAATGACGAGGTTGACCGCCTGATGGAAGAAAGTAGCCGCACCCTCGACCAGAGGAAGCGGAGGGAGTATCACTTCCGCATCCAGAGGCTCCTCTCTGAGGAGCTCCCTATGCTCCCGCTCTTCGTTCGCCACGCGATAATCGGTGTGAGCAAAAGGATTAAAGGGATTGAGGAGCCCCTGCAGGTCATTCCTGGTGAGGGCTTTGACCACGATATCTATCGGTGGTATATAGAGGGGTGAACTTTATAAAAGGGTGGGGGAAAGAATGCCTTGCCCTGAGCTTAACTCCCTGAACGGAAGATAAGAAGGTACTTACCAATCTGTATCTCATCACCATCTAGGAGCGTTTGCTCGGAGATTTTTGTCCCATTTACCCTGGTGGACTTCCATCCTCCCACATGGATGAGACGATAATCTTCTTCTTTATCCCGCACTATCTTGGCTTGAATGTTTCCGATGCCCGTCCCTATGAGCTTGAGATCAGCTTCATCTCCTTTGCCAATGAGGAAGGGGTCGGCGGAGATTTCCATTCTTTCCCGGTCGGGGAGAATCAGGTATACTTGGCGGGGACGGGAAGGGGTAAGCTTACGAATTCTTTTAAGGGCGGCCGTGTCTAAGAGTATAGTTTTGCTGTCTATAAGCTGTGGGGCGACCTCTTGGGTCTCTGTTTTGCTGGGCTCTTTAAATATGAGCGTATGTTTGCCAATTAAAATTTCATCGTTGTTGCTAATTTTCTGTTTGGTCACTTTTTCCCCGTTAACAAAGGTGCCATTAACGCTCTGCTGGTCTTCTATATAGAATGTTCCTCCTTCCTCGGCAATGACAGCGTGGTGGCGTGAGACTGCAAGATTGTCAATCATTACATCGTTATCGGGCACTCGTCCTATAGAGAGCTTGTTAAATTTTATGGTGTATCGACCGAGGGTGTTCTCGCCTAACTTAAGGAGAAGGAATGGTCGTGGTCGGGTGAAGTACTCGTATATCTCTCCCTTAAAGTCGTAATCGGGGAAGCCGGCATCGGGGGCTGGAGTGATCACTATGTCCTGATAAATGTCGATTCCAAAAGTGAGCTGAGGCTCCTTATTATAAATGTAAACCAGGAGCTTATCCTGAGGAGTTACCTCCTTTTGCACCTCTTCAGTCTCTTCCACAAGATAGAGGTAACCGGGCTCACCATCGTGACAGAGGACCAAACTGAAATTGTCGTTCTCCCGAATAGCCAGCACAGAATCTGCCCCTTTGTCCTTGATTTTGGCTAAGATTTCCTCTACATCGACTATATCGGAGGTCACCTGGGTGGTAGGGGCATGCTGGAAGAGGACGATTATACTCTTAATGAGAACCTCATCCGTCTGATAGAAAGAGATAATAGGACGGGGGTGCTTGGAATAATGGGCAAAAAAGTCCCTCACAGGGATATCCTGCATCTCCCCTTCCTCGATTTTCCCCGCGGCGTAAATTTTACCTTCACAGAGGAAAAGATGGTAGGTCGAATCATCACCTTCTAAAGTCAGATAGCCTTCCATAGTGTCCTTCTCAATGGTGAGAAATTGGAATTCCCTGTTGAATCGCTCAGGGGGACAGTGATGATTAATAATTAGCTTTTCTAAATAAGGAAAAATAACCATTTTCATTTTACAATAATAATAACATATTTGAAGAAACTAATCAATAGATTTTTTTGACCTCAACATGAATTTATGATGAAAGCAAAGGTCGATGTCCGCATTGCTATTTGAAAGAAAAGAAACAAGAAGAAGAGGAGATTTTGGCCAACCTCGCCATGGCTAAAATAAGGGGGAATATTTTTCGAAAAAGAAATGATAAGCTCGCTATTCTAGTCCAGATTGGAGCCCGTCAAAATATATTATTTAAATTAAGATAATCGGCGTTAGATGAAGGCTTAAGAGCTATTAAACTCTTTTCCTCTATGGGAAGGGTGTCCTCGCTGCTTGTGGTGGCTCCTTTTGGGGCAAACTTTCTTATCAATGGAAATCCTTAGTCTATTGACACGTTTTGAATCTCTTGATAAAATTAAATGAGAAAAGAGCTTAATCGATAAACTGGGAAGATAAACATTCGCTTTGAAGAAAGGATTTAACGATGAGAAAACATAGGAAGAATAAAGGTGATTTTTTAATCTTAGCCCTTTTTCTGATTTTCGTGCTTTCCTCTCTGAATTCAGCCTTTGCGCAAAGAGGAAGATTTATAGGGGAGGTCACCGACGAGGAAGGAAATCCTATAGAGGGAGCGGTAATTGTAGCTACTAATCCCAATGCGATGATCCCTAAGGTGGAACTGAAGACTGATGAAGATGGCAAGTTCATATTCTTTGTGCGGGAGACAGGAGTGTGGAGGTTTGAGGTCACCGCGGATGGGTATCACAACTTTATTGTCGACATGTCCCTCAGTGCCTTGAAAAATAATCCCCCTTTCACCTTTGTGCTCAAGAAGATGACTGCCGATGAAGAAATTTCCGGGCCGGTAGTTGAAATAGAGTTATTTAATAAAGGCAAGGAGTTGTATGATACTGGCGACTATCAGGGGGCTTTGACCCTTTTTGAGGAATTCTTGCAGAAGAATCCTGATGTCTATTTAATTCACTATAACATCGCCCTTTGCCATCAAGAACTCAAGGAATATGACAGAGCTCTGGAGGATTATCAGAAGTTTTTAGAGAAGCGACCAGACCATGCCACCACCTATTACAAGATGGGGCAATGTTATATCGGGCTGGAGCAGTATGATAAGGCTCTGGAGTCCTTCGAGAAGACCATAGAGCTTAATCCCGATGACCCCAATACCTATTACAATGTGGCAGAGGTCTATTTCTACACTGACTATCTGGAGGAGGCAATAAAATACTATCAGAAATCAATTGAGCTCAATCCAGACTTCGCCGATAGTTACCTCAAGCTCGGATATACTTACTTGAAGCTCGAAGATAAGCCTAATACCATTAAATATTTAGAGAAATATCTTGAGCTCAATCCCACCTCCGACCAGGCAGAGCTGATTAGAAGTTTGATCAAACAGCTTAAAGAAAGCCAGTGACAACAAAGGGCATTTCCCAGAAGGATAAAATTCCTCAAAAGAGAAGGATTTTCTACCTCAGCATTGCCGTGCTGGCGTGTCTGATCGTCGGTCTGTTAATTCTTCTTTATCATCCTGAACAAAAGAAATCCACTCCCTCTGAGGGTCTCTTACCGGAGGCCGCAGAGTTCAATGTGCTGCTGATTACAATAGACACCCTGCGGGCAGACCGTTTGGGCTGCTACGGCTATCAGAAGATTGAAACCCCTCGTATTGATAATTTTGCCCAAGAAGGGGTCCTTCTGGAGAACAACATCGCCGATGTCCCCCTGACCCTCCCCTCCCACGCCTCTATACTGACGGGAACCTATGTTCTGTATCACAATGTCAGAGATAACGGAAACTACATTCTCAGAAAGGAATATCTGACCATCGCAGAGATTCTTAAAGAATGCGGTTATGCCACCAGTGCCTTCGTAAGCGCTTTTGTGGTCGATTCGAGGTTTGGCCTGGACCAGGGGTTTGATTATTACTACGATTTTGATGAAGAGATTTTAGACGAAGAGAAAGCGCTTGCCCTCTCGGAAATTCAAAGGATAGGGGAGGAGACCAACAGGGAATTCTTCGATTGGTTGAGCAAGAATTACCGCAATCGATTCTTCACATGGCTCCATCTCTATGACCCTCATGACCCATATACTCCTCCCGAACCCTATCGAACCAGATATAGCCATTCCCTCTATGATGGCGAGGTTGCCTATATTGATATGCTGATGGGGGAGATAATATCCAGGCTGAAGGCGTTCGGCATCCTGGATGATACTCTGATTATCTTCGCCTCCGACCACGGGGAAGCCCTCGGCGAGCACAATGAGGAAACCCATCAGTACTTCATTTACGACTCCGTAATGCATGTACCCCTGATCTTCAGATTGCCCGGCACTCTGCCACAGGGGAAGGTGATTAAGGAGCAGACCCGAAATATCGACATTGTACCCACGATTCTATCTCTGCTGAACATCGACCTTAAAAAATATCCTGAGCTTCAGGGAGTGGATTTGCTCCCCTTGCTCAAAGGTGAGGTGAGTAATCTCCAGCTGGAGGCATACTCGGAGACTAAAATCCCCCAATTCCGTTTCGGCTGGAGCGACCTGGCAAGCATAAGATATGAGGGCTGGAAATATATAAGAGCCCCCCGACCGGAACTCTATGATGTGGCTGCTGACCCTGGGGAGCTGAACAACCTTATTGAGCAGCATCAGGACAAGGCAGATGAGTTTCAAAAGAGGCTTGAGCTTTTGGTGAAAAACTACTCAGCTGAAGCTTCCGACGAGGTTAAACCTCAGCGGCTCGATGCCGAAAGTGCCGCCAAGCTTCAGAGCCTGGGATATCTGACCGGAACCACCTCAAAACAGTCAGCCCTATCCAACATTGATCCCAAGGACAAGATTGAAGAGTTTAAGTTTGTCAACTACACTATGTCCAGCGCTATTAAAGATGTAGAGGAGGGTCGCTTTCGCCAGGCGCTCACCGAACTGCGGGAGTTAGAGAAGGTGAATCCTAATTTCGACCAGATGCGTTATTATCTGGGTAAAGCCTATCTGGGGCTCAACCAACCGCGGAAGGCGATCGAGCAGTTTAAGTCTGCCCTCAGAATTAATCCCAATCACCTTCTTGCTTATGTAGACTCTGCCAAAGCCTATGTGGCCCTGAAAGAGTTCGACACCGCGGAGACGATTCTCAGGAGCGGCTTTGGCCCTAATCAGGATAGCTACCTTTTTCATTTCAATCTGGGGTTCATCAACCAGCTTAAAGGGGACACTCATAAAGCGATAAAGGAATATCTAAAGGCGGAAAAGTTCAATAGCAAAAGTTCCCAGCTCTGCGGCAATATATCCAGCGCTTATCTTATATTAGGAGAAAAAGATGAAGCCATCCAGTGGCTCAAGAAGGCGCTGAGCCTGAATCCAAACCTCCCCCAGGCGAACACCAATCTGGGCATGCTATTGGTGGAAAAGGGTGAATACGAGGAAGCCTATGGCTATTTTAAAAAGGCGGTGGAATTAATACCTGATGATTTTCGCCATCAATATAACCTCGCTTTAATATGTCAGAAATTAGGAAAAAAGGAAGAGGCTTCAGCAGCTTTAAGAGAAGCCAGGAGACTACGACCCGACTTTAATGAAGCCGACCTTTCTTTCCAGGAGCCTCAACCTGAGGCTTCCTACCAGAAGACCTATACCCTAAGGCATATCATAGTGGAAAACAGGGAACAGGCGGATATGGTAATGGAAGCTCTAAAAAACGGAGAGGACTTTGTCCGGCTTGCCAGCCTACATTCTATTGATCCCAACGCCAGAGGGGGAGGGAACCTCACTTATATCATCAAACCGGAGGACTTGCTCACCCCCGTGGCTCAAGCGGTAAGCTCGCTTAAGCCCGGTCAGATTAGTCCCCCCATTAAAACCCCTCGGGGATATTACATAGTGCAGCGCATAAATTGACTACTCTCGCTCCAGCGGGGTTTTGTTTTCTTTCTTTTGAGATAAAGGCGATAAAAGATTAATTGCGGCTACCTTGAGGAGTGACACCTCTTTTCTCCAGCTCCCGTGCCTTCTGCAGATGAAAGCGTGCCTGCTCGCTTTTGCCCTGCCGGTTGTAAATATCAACCAGGACATAGTGCCCTAATGGTGCGTAGGGAGAATTGGGGTCTATTTGTAAGCCCCTGTTAGCCGCCTCAATTGCTTCTTGGAAGTGCTTTTCATCCCTCGTATCCAGATAGGCTTTGGCCAGGTAGAAATAGCCCTCAGAAAACTGCGAGCTAAGCTCTACGCTCTTTTTGATGAGTTCAATTTGTCTGGGATAATCCCCTCGCTTGCCGTAGATTATTCCCAGATTAAAGTGGGCTTTGAAGCTCTGAGGATTGTTTTCAATCTCCTTTTTATATTCTTCGATAGCGGAATCAAAGTCACCTTTTTTCTCGTAAATCAGAGCCAGGGCAAAATGGGCGGTGTATATGCTGGGGTTGCGCTCCAGGGCTCGCTGGAGGCTTTGCTCTGCTTCGCTCAGCAACCCCTGATAATAATAGCCCAAGCCCAATTCGGCGTTCAAAGTTGCCGAGTTGGGGTCATATTCAATCCCCTGCTTATAATATTTTATGGCCTCGTCATACATCCCCTGGCGGCGGTATACATCGCCCAGATAGAAATTAGCCCGGCTGTTCCTCGGTTGTCTGCTGACCACCTCTTTTAAGATGGCTGCCGCCTCCTCATATCTTTCCCAATCCTTGTAGGCGATGGCTAAGTTAATTTTGGGGAGGTCATAGTCTGGATTCAACTCTATCGCCCTCCGGTAGGCTGCCACCGCTTGCTCATAAAGGTTTCTTCTGGTGAACAGGTTGCCCAACATAACATGCGCATCGACGATGTTGGGGTCGAGGCTTACCACCTCCTCTAGGGTGTTTATCGCTTGTTCGGTGTTTTCCTGGTCGCTCTCTTTCTCCGCCTTGTTCATCAGGCGGATAACCTCGATTTTGTCTTTGGGGTCAGCAAGGATTTTCCCTTCTGTATCAGATTCAAAGGGCGATGCAATGGAGGTAGTATAGCCTAAAGCTCTCAGTTTCCTCTCGGTCTCCGCATCTATCTCAATTGGCGCTCTCCTCTTACCTTTGACCGAATGACTTTCGATTACCTGAGCCAGTTCTTTCTGCAATCTCTCGGCGGTGGGTTTCTTCTCTTCATACAGATTTTTGGATTCCGCCGGATCCTCCATAATGTCATACAGTTCAGGCTTAGGGGCGTCGATGAATTTATACCTCTCGGTTCGTATGCATTTCAGCTCGCTCCAGCCGAAATGGATTCTCGTGTAATAGCTCTCGCCATAGGCGGGAAGTTCCAGCTTTGAGTTAGGTTTTATTGTTTTCGCCATCAGGCTAACCCCTTGCACCTCCGCTGGAGGTGGTAGGCCCAGATAGTCAAGGATGGTGGGCATTATATCAATCAAACGCACTTGCTCGGTGATGGTGAGGTTATTTATCTCCATTTCCGGGAAGCGGATTATCAGAGGGACCATTAGAGTGGTATCGTAAACGAAATTGCCGTGAAGAAGCTCTCGATGCTCTCCCAGCCCCTCTCCATGGTCGGAGGTGATAATCAGCAGGGTCTTATCCAGCAGGTCTCTTTCTACCAGAAATTCCCTCAGTCTCCCTATCAGCATATCAACATAAGCTATCTCTCCATCATAAGGACGTCCGGGATATAAATTATCAAAGGGGGGAGCGGGAGTGTAAGGGGAGTGGGGGTCAAAAAAATGAATCCAGGCAAAAAACTTACTGTCCCCATTGCTAGCGATCCATTCCATGGCTTCCTTCTCTACCTCATCCCCCGGTCGCTGCACAGAAGATAGGCTTATTTTGCGGTATCTGCTGAGGTCAAAGTTATCGTAATAATAATCAAACCCCTGGTTCAATCCCCATTTGGAGTCCAGCACAAAAGCCCCAATAAAAGCCCCTGTGGCAAAGCCCCTCTCCTTGAGAACCTCTGCCAGCGTGATATAATCCTCATCCACATAATAGCCACCATTATCCCGCACCAGATGAAAGAGAGGGAAGGTCCCTGTCATTATGGAGGTGTGAGAGGGGAGGGTGAGGGGGACAGGAGCCACCACCTGGGAAAAACGCACCCCTTCTTCAGCCATACGATTGAGCTCAGGGGTCTTTATCTTGTTGTATCCATAGCATTCCACATGGTCCGCCCGCAGGGTGTCAATGGTGATTAAAATAACATTTAATTCAGACCGGTCCACCCGGGAGAAAAAGCGGAATCCACCCACTCGGGAGAGGAGATAAAGCCCAAGCCCCACCACCACAATCCCCACCACCAGGCTCACCGCTACTGTTTTTCTTCTGGACCACTTTCCAGTCGTTGACCGCACTGGTGAAGGCTTACTCTCTAAGGGAGGCCTGGCAAACCGCTCCTCCTTGCCACCCAGATTCAGCTCCTTACGGACGCGCTTAACCAGACTCCTGGGAATCCCCAATTTCTGAGCCAGCTCCCTATCAGACTTCTGGTGGTAGTGCTTTTTAATGTAATTAATCTTTCTCTTTGTTAATCTCTTCTTCATTGCCTCCAATTCTATAAGATATGGTACTGCCTGTCAAGCTAAAGCGGAGCGATGCAGGGGGATTATCCATATATTTGGATTATAATTCATATAATTGGACTGATTCATCATTGTGAGAAGGACACTATTCTGTATTCATCGGTTAATTATTGCAAATATTAGAGTAATTTTTTCAATTATATTTCAAAGATTGGCATTGACTTTGCAATTCTAATAACACTATGATAATATAATTCTCAATGAAAGGAGGTGGAAAGGGTAAAAAATCTTGGTCTATAAACCTTTGCTTTAAAAGTAGGAGGTTAAAAACATGAAATCCAGATTAGCAACAGGGGTAGCAGCGCTTATCTTCGTGATGAGCTTCTGTTACCTGGCTTATGGACAGTTGGCTGTTCAGGGGACCATTGTGGGGATAGTTGAGGACGAGACCGGTGCCCGGCTGCCGGGGGTAACAGTTACCCTCCGCAGCACGGCTCTGATCACGGAACAGGTCTATGTGAGCAGTGAGACAGGGGTTTTCCGTGCCGCAGCGCTGACGTCAGGTGTGTACGAGATAACCCTCGAGCTGGAGGGCTTCTCCACCCTGGTGCGTTCGGGCATCATTGTCTCGCCCAAGACCACCGTCTCCCTGACCTTAAGCATGAAGATAGCCCCGGTGACAGAGGTCATCACGGTCACCGGCGAATCACCCACGGTGGACACCAAGTCAACCACCGCCAAAGTTGACTACACCGCCGAGTTCCTCAACAGCATTCCCGAGCGCCGCGGTACCGGCTCCGACATTCTGGCGATAAGCCCTGGAGTGACCGCGGGAGGGGACAGCGTGGCTGGTGGTTCGTGGAGCGGCCAATCCTGGCAGATAGACGGAGTGGACACCAGTGACCCCGATATGGGGACCCAGTTCCCCTTCATCAATGTCGACTATTTGCAGGAGACCGAGGTCATCTCCTGGGGTGCTCCAGCGGAGTTTGGCAAGTATTCGGGTGGCATATTCAATGTGGTCACCAAATCCGGGACCACTGAATACCACGGCGAGGGCAACTTCTTCTACAAGAACAACAGCTTCTTCGGCAAGAACATAGAGAAGGTTCAGGAGCAGTTTCCCGATTTCACGGTAACACCCTACGAGCAGAAGAAGTATTACGACTTCTCCTTCAACATCGGCGGTCCCTTTATCAGGAACAAGGTTCACTTTTTCTTCTCCTACTACCAGTTGGTTAACGACCGTATACGGTCGGGCAATGTTGAGGTGACCACCGACCACAGCCGGCGCGGCGTGGAGAAGATCAGCATGCAGTTCGGGGAGAAGGACCGAGTGATGGGTGCCGTGATGTGGGACAACTACCCCATCACTGGTCGTGCTCCGGCAGGCACACTGGATCCTAATGCCTACTGTGAGGAGCCATCCTGGACCATCGACCCCATGGCCACCTGGCAGCACATCTTCAGTCCCAACTCTCTGCTTGAGGTGCGCTACATGGGCTATTACGGCTACTACGACCTGGTACCCCGCAACGACCTTCCCGTCATCTATGACTGGTCCACCGGTAATATTAGCCAGAGCTACTGGTACTATATGCACAACGGTCGGGGGAGCTCCGAGGTCAAAGCCGACTACTCATACTACGCTGAGGAGTGGGCTGGAACCCACGACTTCAAGGTCGGCGTCCATTACCAGAATGCTTACATGAACACCATACTGAAATATGGGCTCGATGAGTTCGGTCAGCCTGCTTACTACTACGCCGATGAGGGTGAGATAGTCCAGGTGAAGCTGCGAGACTGGTATGACCACACCTGGGCTAACCGACTTATGACCGTCTACGGACAGGATGCCTGGACCATCAAGGACCGGCTCACGGTGAACTACGGGCTGAGAGTGGACAAGACCACCGGCGGGCTCAGAGGCGGCAGCGACTGGATTCACTACACTGACATTGCCCCCCGCGTTGGTGCTTCTTACGACCTCACCGGCGACGGGAAGACACTGCTGAAGGCTTCCTGGGGGAGATATTACGAGGCTCCTCACTGCAGCACCTACTCCTTCAAAGATGAGCCCGCTACTTACTATGCTGAATATATAGCTCCGGGAGTGTACGACATCTATGATGTGGATGACCCGGCTGTCAACTTTAACATAGACCCTGACCTGAAGAACCACTACGCCGAGATGATGAACATCGGCTTTGAGAGAGAGCTCTTCCCCGATGTGGGGGTGACAGTCCGTTACAATCACCGTTTAGACAAGCAGGTCTTTGGCGGTGAGAACCGGCTCGCCGAGTGGGCTCCCTTCTCAGTGGTTGACTATTTTGGCGTTAGCCACGATATGTGGTACCAGACCAATGTGGGCGAGAACGACCGCTGGGTCATCAACGACCCCACTAAATACGGCGACCTTCACATGACCTATGATGGGGTGGACATCATCCTCACCAAGAGGTACAGCAACAACTGGCAGATGACCGCTGCCTTCACCTGGCAGCAAAGCAAGGGGAACTATTACCTCGGTGGTGCTGCTGGTGGCTGGGGTCTTGACGCTGTAAATCTGGGAGATGACCCCAACGACTTCATCAACGCTGAGGGGAAGTCGGGGCACAACGATCCTCTTGTCTTCCGCCTGCAGGGTTCCTACCGCTTGCCTGCTCCGATTGATGCGCTGTTCGGCTGGACCTACGAGTATATGACCGGCTACTACGAAGAACCCTACCAGTCTCTCAGGGCTCCCAACGGACTGCGGTACCTTATTCTGGTAGAGCCAAGGGGGAGCTTTCAGCATGAGTCACGGAATGTCTTAGACCTGAGACTGGAGAAGAGGTTCAAACTTCCGGGCTCCTTCGCCGGGCTTAAGGAATCCGGGGAGCTGGGGATTATAGCGGACATCTTCAATATCTTCAACGAAGATACCATCACCAGCCGGAGAATGGCAGCAGGTTCTCAGTATCTTACCCCCAGAAGGGTGATCACACCGAGGGAGTTCAGGTTAGGAGTGCGCTGGATCTTCTAACAGAGCTATTTAAGGGAAATTTGAGGGGAACTCCGAAAGGAGTTCCCCTTTTTTTATCTTCAATAAGGGAAATTTTCAGGAGAGGGGCTATAGATTAACCCTTTGGAGGTGGGGTACTGCTTTCCTTAAGCTTTTCTATCTCCTTCTTGATGATGGGCTGGTTGGGGTCAAGCTTTAGAGAATTCTCGAAATATTCCTTTGCCTTGGCTCTATTGCCAAACTTGAGGTAAGCATCGGCAGTGGCGTTCAGCAGACCGATGTTGCTCGGCTGGAGCTGGAGAGCAATCTCATAGTATTTTACGGCTTCGCTGAAGTTTTCCAGCCGATAGGAGCATATCGCCAGATAGGAGACTATGGCGAAATCGTTAGGAGTCTGAACGAACAGGGGATGCAGAACTTCAATGGCTTCCTCATACCTTTCATCCTGAAGCAATAGCCTTCCCAGCAGCTCACGGTCTTTTCGGCTGTCAGGGTTTTTAATTAGTGCTTTTTTCAGCTCGGCGATGGCTTCGGATGTATTCCCTTCCATCTGATATTGCTCTGCCCAGGCAGAGTTGTTGGAGTAATCGGTTAAGGAGGGAATCTTCTTGGCAAAGATAAGGGGTCGGAAAGTACGCGACTCCCTTGTTATGGTGAATTCTGCCTGTTTGGCGGTTATCACCTCGGTTTCCCCCCGGAGGACGGATATGTTAAGGGTGTATTCTCCGGGGGCTAAGCCGGTGAGGGGAATCTCTTTCAGCAGTGGGATGGTTCCATAGCGGTCGGCGGCGAAGAAGTCGATATTTTCGGAGAAGCTGTAAGTCTCCACACTCGCTTTCAGGATGGAGTATCTCAGCTGATAACCGGTTCCTTTTTGAAAATACTCGCTCTCTCTTACGCAATACAGTTGAAAATAGAGATACAATTTGCCATCTCGCAGGTAGTCCCTGGTAAAGTTGGGAAATATCCTTATATCCCTATACTGGAATGGATAACTCACCGTTTGGCTTGGATTATCCACTCTTTCTATCTGATAAGCTTGCAGAAGTTCACCCAGCTCAATGGGGGCAGGTGCTGAGGTTAAATCGGGAATGTACACTCTCCCTTCCATGGTGCCATATTCTTTGGAAACCGGGTTGCTGACCAGTAGATGGAAGGTGTAAGAACCGGGAATTATGGGAAGCCTGTTCTGATAGGAGACAGGGGCTGCTTTTATGGCCTCAAACTCTTTTTCTCCTAAGTAGGAGACCACACTGTCTCTCACACTGGAGATTACCCTCTCCTTCTCATCCTTAAGCTGACCGTTTATATGGAAAGAGAAATAGTATTTATCCTCGTGCTGACCCAGGGAGACCTGCTCCGGGTTCAACTTCCATGCATAATAGAGGAAGAAATTCCCTTCGGGTCCCTTGAAATAGTGGTGAAGAAAATCAAACTCCAGCGTTTTATAGACCAGGTCAAGCTCCACCACAGGGAGCCCTTGCAGAATAGCCTGGGCATAAAGCGGCTCTTCGATTTTATTGGGTAAGTCCTCTATAGAGTTTAGCAGGTCCTGCGAGTCAAAAGTAGGGCGGGGAAGCCGGGGGTCGAAGGGTCGTCCGGGCACCAGATTGAAAGCAGCCTCTGCCGCTTCGGCATCCACATTTTGCCGAATAGCCCAGTAGAGGGCATCTTCTCGGGCAAACTGCAGCCCCGGGTCGGCAATTAAGCTCTGCACCCTGTCGGCAAAGGGGGAGTAGAGCTTATATTCTCCAACCCCGCCACTTTTGAAGAACAAGAGGTTAAAGTGCGGCGGCAGCCCCTTCTTAATATCCCCGTCATAAAACCATATCTCCATAGGGAAGGTGGTCCTCTCCTCGGGGAATCGCCTGCGGGTTATCGGTTCGCCTAACAGAATATAGACTTTCCCTTGGTCGGTCATCCACCCAGGTCTGGGCGTGCCTCTTCCAAACTGGCTTTTCGCATACTCCAGCCGGCGGTAGTGCTCCTCCCTAAACTCGTTCTTGGTAGTACCGGGGGTAGGGTCTCTGAGTTTCCAGAAGGCTTCCATGAATCTATCCCGCTGCTCATCTGCTTGGAGCTGATTAAATGCTTCCCTCTCGGCCTTGGAAATAATGTGTTCAACCTCCTGCAGCCAGGTGATATACTTCTCCTTCAGCTCGGGGCTTTTACTCTTTTGAGCACTCATTGGCAGGGCGACAGTGGGGAAACACGCAAAAAAGAAAGTCCCTAAAATGATCCCTATGAACAGACTATGTCTATTCTTCATTTCGGTCTCCTTCGTAAAGTATTATAACATTCCAATTATGTAGCTTCAAACACATTATGGGTTAAACCCTATCGGTGCTCCGCTGAGAGGAAAGAGAGACCTATGATGCCTTTTTTGATGTGCGATGATGAACGACTTCTAAATGGCATCCAAAAAATCGTTGCTGTCAGGTGAAATGTAATTTTGACAAGATGCAAGATTTAGTATAATATATGTATGTTCAATTCCAAAAATAGGTAATAATAATACAAATATGAAAAATATCGGATTAATTGCCCCGCTATGGGATTGGGATGTTAAATATCCGTTTAAAACTATAACCTGTTATCCTCCATTAGGCTTGGCCTATGTAGCCAGTTATTTAGAGAAACACGGCTTTGAAGTCTCTATATTGGATAGAACCGCTGTTTTTGCCCAAAGCCATTTCTCTATGAATGCCTTAGATATAAAAACTGTTGAATGGATAAGAAAGTTTAAACTAGATATAATAGGGGTATCCTGTTGCACCGGAGAACATGGGGACGCCTTAAAAGTTGCTGCGATGGTTAAGAGAGATTTCCCCCATGTCCCTGTAGTATTTGGTGGTCCCCATGCATCAGCTTTGGCACCTTTGCTTTTAGAAAAATACCCCATAATTGATGTATGCGTTCGTGGTGAAGGTGAAATCAGTATGCTGGAGATATGTCAATCCAAAAAATTGGAGGATATCAGGGGTATATCCTTCAGAAAGGAAGGTCAAATAGTCAATAATCCTCCCGGAGATGTTCATGAAAATATCGATGATTTTGCTTTTCCTGCCCGTCATCTGTTGGATATGGATTTTTATACTAAAAGGAGCACCCATTTAGTACCACCTTTGTTTATCAGAGGGACAGATGTAATCTCGTCAAGAGGCTGTCCTTATAATTGCTATTTTTGTGCCAGCAAAGTAGCTTTAGGAAAAGGGGTCCGTTTTCAATCGGTTGACCTCGTTATTAAGGAACTGGAGTTGTTGATAGACCGATATCATATTAAAGCGTTGTCCTTTGTAGATGATATGTTTGCAACTAAAAAAAAGCGGGTTAAAGAAATTTGCCAGAAAATCATTAATAAGGGCATCAATAAGGAGCTCAAATGGGCTTGTCAGCTTAAGGCTGATATTGTAGATAAAGAGCTTCTTCAGGCGCTAAAAGTGGCGGGCTGTGTGTTGGTGGAATATGGTTTTGAGTCGGGCTCCCAGAAGGTGCTGGACAGAGCCAACAAAAAGGCTCATGTTTCCTTTTATTATAGCGCAGCAGAGTTGACCAGAAAAGCTGGGATTCTCTTTCAGGCAAATGTTATCGTAGGTCTGCCAGGCGAAACAGTTGAAGATGCGCAAATGACTCTATCTTTTATTAAAAAGGTCAAGCCTGATTGGCTTGTTTTATCGAGGTTCAAGCCGCTGCCGGGAAGCATTTTTTATAACGAATTAGTTGCCGCTGAAAGATTATCTGTTGATATTTGGGAAAGACTTTTTATTCTGGAGGAAAATCCTTTTAACTGCTCGGCAATGTCAGATGAGCAATATTCGAGGATGTTGCATCACTTACATAGGCAGCTCTTTTTCATTAGGTCCAGAAAATTTATTTTTAACAATTTCAAATGCGGGATTTATCACCCTAGGCTCATCTTCTATGGGGCAAATCGAGCCCTTAATCCTAAATTTAAGCATCTTATCTATTCCATTTTTAGATAATCTCATAAGAGTTATTATTGACGTAAAAACAATTGCTTGTGCTTTTAGTCAAATCAATTTTACTCCTTCTTTAACATTTTTCCTTTATCACTAGGTCCGCTTTGAGGAGAAAATGTAGTAGTAGAATCTTTGGAAGAGAATTACAATTAGCAGGAGGAGGTACTATGAAGTTTAGTGAAGAGAAGATGAAAGCCATCTCCCAAGCTCGGGGAATGAAACCGGTGAAGGTTATCCTGGTGGAGAAGATAGGGGTGTGCCCCCACGAGGTAGGAGATAACTTCCTCTATTACCATCCGATGTTTACTCCCCAGGGGATTTGCGGGGTGGCAGCCCACTCAATGATGCCTTTTGTCCAGCGTTGTGCCGATGGTGTCCCCTCCTGGGAAAAGGATAACCCATCCATCTATCTCATACACTGCCCCTCCAAGAAGGGGACTATCTGGAGAATTGAGAGGGCGGAATAGGCAAGCCTGGAATCCGAGGAGAATAAGCTCTATCTTTTGTAAGTCTTGCCCAGAGCGGCGGGTGGTCGAATTTCACCAATGAAGCCTGCCAGAACAATGATGGTCAGTATGAAGGGCAGGGCGAGAAAGAGTTCCGGAGGGATGCCCCAGCCCACTGACTGCAGGCTATCTGCCAGGGCGTCGGCAAAGCCAAAGAAGATGCAGGCAGCCAGCACCTGCCAGGGCTTCCATCTACCGAGGATGAGGGCAGCCAGAGCGATGAATCCCCGCCCGGCGGTCATCCTCTCCACAAACTGAGAGAGGTCACCCAGCGAGAGTTGAGCACCACCGAGGGCAGCCAGCAGACCGCTGGCTATCACTGCCAGGTACCTTAATCTCCTGACCCTTACCCCGAGGGTTTCGGCTGCCAGAGGATTTTCCCCGGCAGCTCTCCATCGCAATCCGATAGGAGTTTTGTATAGCAGTAGCCAGGCAAAGGCTACCAGCAAGATGCTGACGCCAAACAGAGGAGATTGCTGAAATATCATCACCCGAAGCGGATGTCCGAGAAGGGGGGGAGCTTGTCCATCCAAGGCAAGTCGAGCAAAGGCATCTTAGCCACCGCAGGGGAGCTTCCATGGAAGCCAAAGACCTCAAACAGGAAGAATCCGGTAAGCCCTACCGCCAGAATATTGATGGCAGCTCCGCTCACAATCTGGTTAGCCTCCCATTTTATGCAAGAAAGAGCGAAGATATACCCGAGTAGTCCGCCAGCCATTAGAGCTGACAATACCCCTATGAGTGCGGAGCCGGTGAAATAGCTTCCCACAATAGCAGAGAAAGCCCCGCCCAGCCGGCGTCGTTAAACCCTTTGTCTCCCAGACCCGCTACATCGGTGACCAGTATTATCTTGAATTTTTCTTCTTCCGAAAGCTGTTTCTGACATCCGAGGATAGGGCAGAGGATAAAGCATGCCAGGATTAGGCCGGAGATTATATTATTTCTCACGGCTTTATCCCCTTTGGAAGTAGAGAGGCAAGGGTATTCATAATATCCCCAAAATTGCTGAATTCATAAAATGGCAATTTCTCCTTCTGGCAGTATTCTTTGAGCTTGTCTTTGGCAAAGACCACATCGGCAACAGCAGCCGGGCAGCGGTCGGTGTAGCCATCGCCGATATATATAATAACCTCGCCTCTGGCTTTGGCTTTCTCCACATCATAGGTTTTGCAGTTGTTGCATTTCTGGCAGTCCTTTCTTCCGGGGGAGGGGAAGATGCTCCATTTTTTCTCCTCAACCCTGACCCGGTTTGCCTTGATGGAGAGATGGTCCAGACCATATTTTCTTAGGAATCGCTTGATAAATGAGAGGAAGCCGCCGCTTACTATGGTTATTTTCAATCCTTGCTCTTGGCACCATCTGACGAAATCTGGGAAGTATGGGTCGAGGGTGACCCCGTTGTCAATCGCCCGCAGCGCCTCTTCTCGAGTTATACGAAGCAAGTCAAATTCCTGCTGGAGCCCTTCTCTCTCGTCTATCTCCCCCTTTTCCATCTTATCCTCGATCTGGCGCCACTTCCTATCGGCGAAACGCTGGCAGAGGAAATAAAGGGAGTCCGGGGTGGCGATAGTCCCATCGAAGTCTATAAAAAGGTGTATGTTCTTTAGATGGGAGAGGGGCCTTAGTTTCATTTTTGGTCAGTTTATTTTTGATTTTCTATTAAGACTTTCAAACTTTCTTTATTGGTATTAGCAAACTCCAGAGCTTCCACCCCTCTGGTTAAGGGGAAGGTCTTGGTGATGAGCGGTCTCACCCGGACCAGCTTCTGAGACAGGAGCCTAATCGCCGGGGCGAAGGGTCCGCATACGGAGCCGATGAGCTGCACCTCGTCAACAACTATGTGGGAGATATCGAGTTCCACTTTCTCTGTGAATGTGCTTTTGATAATGATCTTTCCGCCAGGTCGCACCAATTGGAGGGCGTGCTTAATAACATCCGGGGAGCCGGTGCATTCGATGATAAGGTCGTAATTGTTTCTCTTGATGGCTCCCTGTGTAGCCACCGGGATGCCCATTTGCGTCGCTATGCGAAGCTTCTCCTGGTGATGTCCTAGAAGAACAAGCTCACAGCCTATAAGCTTCAGCACTTGCGCCACCAGTTGCCCTAACTTCCCGTCCCCCAGAACAGCCACCCGGTTGGTAGGGTGTACACTGGTTTGCTCTAATATCTGCAGGGAAGCGGCCAGGGGCTCCACAAAAACCGCCTCTTCGTCTGAGATAGAGTCGGGTATGAGGCAGAGGTTACCCAACGGGAGGGTGAGGAATTGAGCAAAGGCGCCATCTTTTCCGAATATTCCCACCACTTTTCCTTGGGAACAATGACCCTGAAGCGAGTTTTTACAATACCAGCAAGTGCCGCAACCGATGTTTATCTCTCCTACCACCCGCTTGTTGATGAAAGAGCGCTCTTGGCACTGCTCAACTACCCCCACCCATTCGTGCCCCAATACTCCTTTGAAATCCATATACCCTTTGATTATCTCCAGGTCAGTATTGCAGATACCCGACTTAAGCACTCTGATAAGGGCTTCCTTTTGCTGGGGGACTGGCTGAGGTAGCTCGGCAAGCGAAGGGATGCCGTCGAAATATATAGCTTTCATAAGGAGTTCTATTTCCTTTTTGAGAGGAGGTCTTGAAACTGCATCATAAGAGTAGCAGATGATTCACCTTTGAGTGTGGATACTAATTTATATGACTGGTCCAATTGAGCTTTCTGCTGAACAAGAACAGGAGGTCTGGGGAGTATTTCCTCCTGATGGAGAAGCTTGAGAATTTCCCAGGAGGCTTCGTGAAAAGCGATGACAAAGGACTGGTCAGTGGTGAGCTTCAGCCTTGTGCTCAACGCCTCGGTGTCTATTGCCTTTCCTATCTCGCTGGCGTATTGCTCGCCCAGCTGTTTGAAGAGATTGTATCTCGGGCTCCCTTTCTCATAGGTGAGGACTCTAAGCTTTTCCTGATTGTCTATAAATCCATAGGGTAATAATGCGTCTTTGAGCTCAGGTTCTAATGGTGCCTGGGCAACAGCATTCCTGATGATCTCACTTCCGTAGGGTCCCATAAGCCTATTGATGTGTTCCATGGCTCCCTGGCTGTGAGAGACCGCCATCATGTTTTCTTCCCACTCATAGAAGTTGGTCCCTGCTTGAAATTGATTGACCGGAAAAACATAAAAGCTGTAACCCTGGGAGATAAGAATGAGCGGATTTACATGCCCATCCAGCAGCAACTTAAGCCAGGTGAACATAGCCGAGTCCATCACCACCGACCAGGTGATATGATACAGGCTCTCTTTTTCGCCTTTAAGCTCTTCCTTCAATTCCTGGACAATATGTCTCATAGCCGGGAGCATCTTTTCCGCCGTCTGCTCCGCCTCATTCAAGAGAAAGACCCTGTCGCTGCCTCGTATCACCGGGAAGGTAAGGCGGTATGTGTCGCCCTCTCTAAGGAGCAGCTTCCCCCTGCTGAGCTCTTCTAACCTCTGCTCAATTTGAGGGAGTTTTAATTTCCTCAGCTCTGGTAATGTTGCCCCTTCTATGCAGTGGTTCAGTATAAGATTGTTCTCTTTGTTGTAGAGAAGACTCTGGTCGGGTCCGTTCCCGCTAACTCCAATAAAACCCTGGCTGAAGTCTATCAGAGCGTTATCCTGAGCACAGGAAAAAAATTGGATGAGGGTTAAAGAAGCAATTATGAGGGCTATTCTTATGAGTGGGAGGTGTTTTCTGCGGGTCATTATTTCAAGTCCTCCTTCTTTTTGCGCTTTTCCGAAGCTGGGTTAGTCGAGGGATTGCCAGTAGCCAGAGGAAGCGGGGCAGGTCGCTGCTGGTCTTTATACTGTATCTGATACAGCATATAGTATA
>JAOUOQ010000078.1 GCA_029880275.1 Candidatus Aminicenantota bacterium
AATGGGGAAACCATTTACTAATAACTGCCCCCCTTTTAGTTCTACTTTTCTAAATCCGATTTTGCAGCTAACTACCTCAATGGTCTTTCCCGAATCGTCCGTGAGGGTAAGGACTAACGAATACAGGTTGGGGGTTTCGGCAGTCCACTTTGCCGGCTCTTTTACAAGCTGTTGAAAATGGATGGCTGTTTCCTCAAGCTTCCCGATTTTTACCTCTTCTACCATCGGGGCTTCCAATACCAATTTATTATCAGCATTAAGAAGGTCTATAGCGACATGGTATTGAGCAACGACATGGGGCAGGTAATTTTTTACCATAACGGTGACTTTCAGCATTCCGTTGGTATAAGTGTCATCCAGGTCGGCGAGCGCAAAAAAGTCCCTGAACATAACATTGGGAGCAGAGAAGAGAAAAACATCACGCTCGATGCCGCTGATTTTCCAGAAATCCTGGTCTTCAAGATAGCTCCCGTCACTCCACCGATAAACCTCCACCGCCAGGGAATTCTCTCCTCGGCGCAAATATTTAGTGATATTAAATTCTGCTGGAGTTTTACACCCCTGGCTGTAACCCACATTTTCCCCATTCACCCATACATACATGGCAGACTTTACCGCTCCAAAGTGCAGGAACACCTGGCGTTCATACCAGCTATCCGGGATGGTAAAATTTCTTCGGTACGACCCTACCGGATTGTATTCATGCGGTATATAAGGAGGGTTAGGTTCAAACGGATAATCGGAATTGGTATATACGGGTATGCCATAACCCTGTAATTGCCAATTGCTGGGCACAATAATGTCGTCCCACTGGCTGACATCATAATCATCTTGATAAAAATTGACCGGGCGGTCGGCAGGTTTTCTCACCCAGTTGAACTTCCATATTCCATTCAGAGATTGATAAAACGGCGATTGAGCCGGGTCGTTGTTTAAGGCGTTTTTAATATCCTCATATGGAATATAAGTACAGTGAGCAGGCTCTTTATTCTGCCCAATCATAGCCGGGTTTTCCCAGTCGTTTACCTCCTTTGTTCGCACCTGCGACTCAGGAATTGCTTTCAGGCTATTTTCTTTTGCCGCAGACATATTCAGCATGACCAAGATGAGAATGGTGATAAGGCCAATTTTTTTCATTTTTTTGCTGCTCCTTTAATAACCAAGACCAAAGTCATAACAATTGCCTTATATTTCAAGTTTTTCAGCGAAAAATGAAGCCTGTTCGTAACGGGTCAGCGGGGTCAAAATAGAATTGGTTTTGACCAACAATATATGCACTTCCCGTCACCTCGGGAACAACAGCCGGATAGGGACCAAAGTTGGTTGTTTCCACAATTTGCACACTAAAGCATGTTCCCAGAATGCTCTCAATGGTAATGGACTCTCCGGGAGCTAATTTATTAAGAGAATGGAGAATAGCTGCTCGGGCACTGACACCTGTACCCGTGGGGGAGCGGTCAACTTCACCATCAGCGAATATGCACACATTCCGACTGTGATGAGAGGAGTCCACCGGCGGTCCGACAAAAATAGTACCATACAAAAAACTTAAATCCTCTTCAAAGGGATGTTTGATCTCCAAACTTTCCATCACGGCATATTTAATGCGCATTCCGACATCAATCAATTGATAATAGTTATTTGCCTCCAATCCCATGTTGAGCTCTTCTGCGCTGCAAAAAGCATAGAAAGCCCCTCCGAATGCCACATCGCATCTCACAGGACCAATTTCCGGAACATCCACTATTTGATTATGCTTATATACAAAAGAGGGTACATTAAGGAAAGAAACATTTTTGACCTCTCCGTTCTCCCGGTGAGCAGTGGCGGTTACCCTCCCGGCAGGGGTATCCATTTTCAAGACAGGGTGGTCCCCCTTTTTGGCAATTATACCGGTATCCAGCGCCACTTTTGCCAGTGCGATCACCCCATGCCCGCACATGGTGCTGAACCCCTCATTATGCAGGAATAAGACCCCCAGGTCTCCATCCGGGGTGACCGGTTTGGTGATGATGGCACCATACATGTCGGCGTGCCCGCGGGGTTCCCACATTAATCCTGTTCGCAGATAATCCAAATTTTCGCGGGCGTAACGCCGCTTTTCCAGAATAGTGTCCCCGGGAATTTCTTCCAATCCCCCGGTAATAACCCTCAGCGGTTCACCCGCTGCATGGGCATCAATAGTGGTAATCTTCTTCCAATCTTGTGGTGCCTGCCAGTTTTTTAGCATTCATCAACTCCTTGGAACAAAAAGGAATTTACTTTTTGTGTTACAGCTTTTTTCTATATTTTTTCCCTGATTTTCTGAGTGATATTCTGCTTCTCATTTATAGCATAGGGAAAATTTTATGTCAACTACAGGGGAAAAATTACAGTTCCACGCGCTCCTCATCACCTTCTATCGGCTCTGATGATGAGGATGAGATAGTGGCGGGGCAGGGGACTAAGCTATCACTTTTGGGTTTTACCTCTCAGTTGTAAATAGGGAAATAGAGAAAGAGCCTCCCCGGAGAGGAGGCTCCAATTAGCACGATTATCCAAGCCTGCAATAAAAATTTTTTAGTTGTCAGACCTTATGAGCGCTTTATCCTTCCCTGGTGGAACAGCTTTTCAGGAGATGGTCTGATTTTCAGGCTCCTTTTCCATATTGGGAGCAACAGCGGTCTTGAGCTTCAGGCGTTCTTCCTCTTTCTTTTCTATCTCTGTCTTAAGCTCACCTATCTTCTGAATTAATGTGGCCACATTCTCTTCCTGTTCTATCATTCCCATTTTCTTCTCGGTATAAAGATGATACACCTCTGCTCCCAGCTCTCGGTGTAACTCTCCCAGGCGGCGTTGTAGCTGATAAATCTTATATCTCAAATGGGAATCTTCGGAGAATTTGCTCAGCACATCAGCAGCTGCATGACCTGCTTTAATGAGGAAGTCCTTTATCTCCCTGAGAGAGGTCTTAAAGTCATCAGCAAAGCTCATAGCATCCTCCTTTAATGGATTATGGTCTATGCCTGTTGGCTATTTTCTGTTATAGGTTGACGGCAATAGGGGCAATATTTCCATTGGGCATCGACCTCTCGGCCACAGCCGGGACATACAGCGGAAGAGGAGCGCATATTATATCCACAGAAAGGGCACAGGGCGAAGGTAGGCTTTACTATCCGCTTGCATTCGGGACAGGTCGTGCCCACTGCCTTTTCGGGTCGGACAATGAGGTAGACCAGGAGTCCGATGAAGAAGGAGAGCAGTACCAGCACCGCCCACAACAACGGCTTGTCCATTCCCCGGCTGCGGGCGTCGTAATACACCCAGATGGGAAGTCCCAACCATGCCAGAATCACTAACGCTCCGAGGGTATGGCTTATCAGAAAGAATCCCAGAACGAAAGCGAAAATTGCTCCCAGGATGATGATGATATAGCTGAAAATCTTGGTCACCGACCAACCTCCTTTTTCAGTATTTTGTTCTTGATTTGTCATTGGGAATACCTCACCTTTGTTCGGTCGGAATCGACCGGACGGTTATCATCTTCATTATCAAAATAGGAGAGCTAAAAAGGGTCAGAATCCCCCCAATGCTTAATAGAAGTCCTACAAGGAGCAGGGGGATATAGGCTTCCTGTATAGGCTGCCATCCAGCGGGAAGGTGTGCCAGGAGTGGAGGAATAATCAGTCCTTGAACCCCTAAGAGAATGTTCAAGACAATGATCCCAATAGAGACCAGCACACCCACCTGGATGTACGAAGGGAGATGGTGATTTCTCTTCTGGTGCTCAGCTTGAAGCCTTGCCTTGATAGCAACCAGACTAGAAGGCTCCGCTTTTATATCTTCCCATTTATCAAGCATTGTCAGGGTAGAGCTCAAGATTTCATATTCCTTCTGACAGGGTGAACAAATCCTAAGGTGCGCTTCTATGTGCGAAGCCTGTTGGGGCGGCAGTTGTTTGTATATATAGTCGCTTAATCCCTCCAGACATTTCATGCAGTCTATCATAATAGGATTGTCCCTCCTTATGCGCTATTTTGAAATTCAGTTCTCAATATTGAATGCAGTTTTTTAATGCCATGATGGAAGCGAGTTTTCACCGTGCCCAAGGGACAACCGACCATAGCGCTAATTTCCCTGCAGGTTAAGCCCTCATAATGGCGGAGCAATATAACCTCCCGCTGGCGAGGAGGAAGGCGGAGGATGCTCCTTTTGACAATTTCTTCTTCCTCCTTTTTTATTAGCTGCTGCTCAAGTGGAACTGCGTTGGTCTCGCTCAATTGCTGCTCCTCGGATTCTTTGCTCAGAGGTAGGCTGAGGTAACGCCGTTTTCTGAGCTGGGAGGCAGCCAGGTGATGGCTTATGGCATAGAGCCAGGTGCGGAAGGAAGCCTCCATGCCCTGAAACTTTGGCGCTGCCCGCCAGACCCTGACGAAAGTTTCCTGCATAAGTTCCTCCGCTCGCTCCCGGTTACCAAAAAGTCGGTAAAAATAGTTTAATAGCCTACTCTTATATCGATGATACAGGATGGTAAACGCATCTTCATCCCCACGGGCGCACAGAGCAATCAGCTCTCTGTCCTCTTTCATCTCCCTTCTTTCAGAGAATGAGCTTCTTTTTGTGTGTCCTCACTATTATATACTCCGACAGGCTGCTAAAGGTTCAATTTTTTTGAAAGAACGGATTTCAAGAAAGGGAATGTGGATGGAGCGATGCTTAAATTTTAATTAGTTTAAGTTGACTTGAATTTTTTCATTATGTAGAATGTTGAAGATATCTTTAGCTTAGATGGGTAAAGAGGGAACTTAAGCTGAAATAATATGCTTCAAAAGGGGGGAATAAATGAAAAGGAAAGCTTTTCTTGTTCTATGTTTATTTTTCCTTGTACTGGTTGTTTTTTCCTCTTGGGTCCCGGGGCAAGAGGGAGAAAAGAAAGAGGTTGAAAAGCCTCGAGTCATCAGTTTTGATGATATTCAATCTTTCAAAGGAGTATCCGGTATTATCTCTCCAGATGGTGAAACTATCCTTTACATAGTGCAGGAAATTGACCGGGAAAAGAATGAAACCCATTCCTTTGCCTGGAAAATTCCTTTCCAGGGAGGCGAAGCCATCAAAATGACCACTGAGCCTCTGAAGGATAGAGCCTTTCAGTGGAAACCCGATAGCAAGAGATTTTCTTTTCTGGGAGAAAGAGGAAAGGATAAGGGGCTGTTTATCATGAATCCCAACGGCGGTGAGCCGGAGAAGCTCTTCGACCACGAGGAGGGAATCAACGAGTACAAATGGAGCCCTGATGGTAAAAAAATCGCTTTCATTGCCAGGGATAAGCTCTCCAAACATAAAGAAAAACTGAAAAAGGAAAAGAAGGACGCCGTCGTTGAAGACCAAGACTTTGTCATGAGCCACCTCTGGATTTACGATACAGAGACCAAAAAAGCAGAGCGCCTGACAGAGGGAAGTGATTTTACCGTGAACTCCTTCAACTGGAGCCCAGACTCAAAAGCCATTACCTTCTCCGCCACGCCGACACCAAGACCCATCGATTCTCCTAAATCCGATGTTTATATCATATCGGCTGAAATCCCCAAGAGCTCTTTAGAGGAGAAAGAGGAAAAAGCTGAGAAGGAAGAGGAAAAAGAAGAAGAAAAACCAAAGGTGAAACTTCCAGCTCCTAAAAAGCTCACCGTCAATCCAGGTGCAGATGCAAACCCCCAGTTCACACCCGATGGAAAATACATTGTCTATAGAATCCAGGAGCCGGGGGAGCTCATTGGCTATTCCCGGGCAGCTCGGCTCTCCATAGAGGGAGAAACACCTGAAGATATAAGCCCTAAGATGGATGTTCAGCCTTCCTCTTACCAGTTTACTCCGGACGGAGAAACAGTTTATTTCTCCGCTACCACGGGAACAGAGTCCCATATATACCGCATGAGCCTCAAGGATAGAATACCCCAGGCAATAACGGTGGGGAGCGGAGTCTGGTCAGGAGTCAACTTTTGCAAGGGCAGAAAGCGCATGGCTTTCTCCTACACCGATACCTCTCAGCCTGCAGAGCTCCATTCCTCCCTAACTTCAGAGTATAAGCCGAAAAAGCTGACCAATCTCAACCAGAATATAGAGAACTTCAAGCTCGGAAAGACGGAGGTCATTCGCTGGAAGAGTTTCGATAATCTGGAAATAGAAGGGCTGCTGGTCTATCCGGTGGATTTTGAGGAAGGGGAAAAATATCCCCTGATTGTCCAGATCCATGGTGGACCCAGTGGCGTTTACACGAAAAGCTTTGATGTTACGGGGCAGTACTTTGCCGGGCAGGGGTATTTCTATTTTAAGCCTAATTTCCGGGGCTCCAGCGGCTACGGGGATGAATTTCAGCGAGCTGATATTGGAGATTGGGGCGGAGGCGATTACCAGGACATCATCACAGGGGTGCGCCACCTCATCAAAAAAGGCTTCATTGATGAGGAAAGAATGGGGGTCATGGGCTGGAGCTATGGCGGCTACATGACCGCCTGGGTGGTGACTCAAACCGATATCTTCAAGGCAGCGGTTGTGGGAGCTGGCATCACGGAGAACATCTCTATGTGGGGTACTCAGGATATTCCCCATGTGTTTGAAGCCTATTTTGGGGGAGGCCCTTATGAAAAAGGGCTGATGGAGCTCTATTTAAAGCTATCCCCATTAAGCCATGTGCGCAAGGCGAAAACGCCCACCTTGATTCTCCATGGCGAGAACGACCAACGGGTGCCCACAGGACAGGCTTCCTTGTTTTATCGGGCTCTGAAAGCAGTTAAAATTCCCACCCAGCTTGTCTGGTATCCGAGGTCGGGTCATGGTCCGAGAGAGCCAAATCTACGCCTGGATGTTGTCAAGCGACAGGCTGCCTGGTTTTCAAAATACCTGCTGGGTAAAGAAATGGAAATCTGGCCGGAGGAGAAGGAAGAAAAGAAGTAATAGCGAATTATATTTTATTTCATCTTGTCGAGCGGTGGCTTCCTTCTACAGCTTTTTTGCGGCATCTCTCTGCTGAGCTGAGTGATATAATTAGAGAGTCCTTGGTTATAAACTTAATGGGGGGAGCTTTTTAGTACCTTTGCCTGAATATAATTGTGAACAGCCTCCCATTTAAGGTATGGGTCTCTTTTATTAATATCTCGGCGTGCATTTTCCTCAAAATGTAAATTGTTATTGCGAGCTGATAAGAATGTTCCAATTGAACATCTTAAAAAATGAGCATACTGGCAGAGCTTTTTCAGATCCCTATATATAAGCTCCTGGAATCGTATTTTTAATTTTCACCTATATTTTGGAGGGAATTAGTATGAGACAGGCAAGTTCAAGAAAACCACTATTGTCCTTCACCCTGGCAGTTCTGATCCTGGTTTTAGTTTTGCCAGTACTGGGTGGCTCAAAAGAAGCAAAATCAAGCGGTAAGCTTCGTTTCGGAATTTCCTTCCCCAAAGAACGGAGTGCGGAACCGATTGATGGAAGAATGCTGTTAATGGTCTCTACCAATGGCACTACCGAGCCACGCTTCCAGATCAGCGATGGTCCAGCTACGCAATTAATTTTCGGAATCAATGTTGATGGTCTCCAACCAGATGAGGCAGCGGTCATCGACGAGAATGTCTTCGGTTATCCGCTGGAAAGCATTTCGGAGATACCAGCGGGGGAATACTGGGTTCAGGCGCTTCTGCATCGTTATGAGACTTTTCATCGTGCTGACGGTCACACGGTAAAATTACCGATGGACCGAGGGGAGGGTCAAAGATGGAATCGAGCACCCGGCAACCTTTACAGCACACCTAAGAAAGTGCGGATTGACCCCCAAAAGGACGAGTTGATCCGAATTTCTCTTGACCAGGAGATTCCTCCGTTTCCAGAGCGCAAAGACACCAAATATATCAAGCATGTAAGCATCCAGAGCAAATTATTAACCGAGTTCTGGGGACGTCCCATGCACCTGGAAGCCATTATTCTTCTGCCAGAAGGCTTCGAGGAGCATCCACAAGCGCGCTACCCGCTGATGATTTATCATGGACACCA
>JAOUOQ010000079.1 GCA_029880275.1 Candidatus Aminicenantota bacterium
AGCTATCAAGGGGTGAAGCGCGCCGGGGAGGTAATCCCGGGGGTCTACTACTCTGAATCCATCGTTTTCTTCTAAGAAATTCTCTACCACCTCCTCGGTCTCCTCCCGCTCCCAGGAGCAGACCGCATAGACTAAAATCCCGCCTTTTTTTACCCTCTGGGATGAATAGTGGAGGAGGGCCTTCTGTTTGACAGACAAAAAGTCCACATCCTCAGGCCTCCGCCTCCACTTAAGCTCGGGACTTCGCCGGATGCGCCCCAGCGAGGTGCATGGAGCATCAACCAACACCCGGTCGAACTCATACCGCAGTCCGGGTTGGCGGGTGAAATCGGCAACCACCATGCGGATATTATCGGCTCCCAGCAGGCGGCAATTCTCCCTGAGGACTTTTAGGCGATGAAGATGAATATCGTTGGCGACTATATAACCCCTATTATTCATTAAAGAGGCTAAATGACAGGCCTTGCTCCCCGGTGCGGCACAGACATCGAGCACCCAATCCTCAGGGCGAGGGGATACCAGAAAGGAGACCATCTGTGAGGCTTCGTCCTGCAGGTAACACAGCCCTTCCTTCACAGGTCTTGAGCTGGCTATCCTCCCTCTGACCACCCTGAATGAATCAGGCAGATAGCGGGAGCCTTCTACCTCTATTTCCTCTTTTTCTAATTCCCGCTTCAGCTCTTCGGGGATAGTCTTCAGTCGATTGACCCTGATGAACAGAGGGGGTTTCAAGTTGTTCGCCTCTACCAGTTCCGCCGTCTCCCGAAAGCCAAACCTCTCTAGCCATCGCTCCACCAGCCATCGGGGATGGGATTGGGTAATCGTAAGATAATCGAACTGGTCTTTCTCTGCCTGAGGTAAGGGGATGTTCCCTCCCTGGCGGCAAATCTGTCGCAGCACGGCATTGACCAGGGTGTCACTCCCCGGTGAGCCGTGCATCTTGGCCAGCTCTACCGATTCCTTAACCGCAGCCGAAGGAGGGATGCGCTCCAGGAAGAGCAGCTGATAACACCCGAGCCGAAGAGCAATCAGTACCGATACCTCCAGAGCAGACAGGGGAGAATGAGAAAAGCGGGAGATGACCCAGTCAAGCCTGCCCTGCCAGCGCAGGCAACCATAGACCAGCTCGGTTATCAGCCTCCGGTCCCGATCGGAAAGAGCCTCTCTTTCCAGGTAGGCGGGGAGCAGATAGGATGAGAAAGAAGACTGAGTAGAGACTCGCCACAGAGCCTGGTAAGCTAAGCGGCGGGCAATGGTAACCATGGAGACTCTTTTTCCGGCAGTCAATATCCAATCCATGATGGGATGAAAAAATATCTCTGAGATGAAAACCTCATTCTGCCAATATATCAGGTTATGGGCAGCTGAAAGGAATTATGCGAACCTCTCCCCCGGCTTGACCCGATAACCGTTTACGAAATCAACCGCCCTCATCCGCCGCCTGCTCTCGGGCTGCAGCTCTGCAATCAGCAGATAGGCTCCGTCCCCGCATTGGACAACAATCCCCCTATTATCAAGGGCAACTATCTCACCCAGCTCACGCACAGGGAACTCCTTTCCCGCCGGCACATCAAAAAGCTCTCCCCGCCTGAATATCACCGTCTTCCCTCTGAAGATGCTGTAGGCTCCGGGCCAGGGAGCCAGACCTCTGGTGGCGTTGAATATCTGCATTGCCCCCTTTCCCCAGTCAATCCTCCCGTCTTCCTTTTTCAAGCGGGGGGCAAAAGTAGCCTGAGAATGGTCCTGAGGGCGGGGTGATAACTGACCATCTTGCAAGCGGGCTAAGGTCTCAGAGAGGAGCTCGGCTCCCACCAGGGAGAGCCTTTGCTCGAGCTCTTCGGCGGTCTCGCTGGGGGCGATGGCTACCTGTCGGGCAAGGAGGATATCGCCGGCGTCCATCTCAGCGCTCATCTTGATAGTGGTCACCCCCGTCTCCTGCTCCCCGTTAATGAGCGCCCAGTTGATGGGACACGCACCCCGATATCTGGGAAGCAACGAGGCGTGAAGGTTTACTCCCCCGTAAGGGGGTAAATCGAGGAGCTCCTGAGGAAGAATCTTCCCATAGGCGACCACCACTATAGCCTCGGGTCGTAAAGATTTCAAACGGTTATAAAAATCAGAACTGCGAAGGTCGGTCGGTTGCTCTACTGGAATCCCCTGGCTTATGGCCAGCTCTTTGGTGGGGGAGGAGCAACTTTTTGCCCCCTCCCTTTCGGTTTATCCGGACGGGTGACCAGAAGCTGAATTTCATGTCCATCCTTAAGCAGGCGCCTTAAAGAAGGGAGAGCAAATTTGGGGGTGCCCATAAAGACAATTTTCATAATTTCCTGTCTAAGCTATACAAAAATACCCTTTTCTGAGAAAAGAGACTCCTCAGGAAATTCCATCCCCGGGAACCTTTCCCTTTACCACTCTCCCGCCCTCATCTTTTTTCTTATCTTCCGCATCATAAGGTCTCTTTTCAAGGGGCTTGCCCGATTAATGATAAGTACTCCGTTAAGGTGGTCTATTTCATGGGAGAGAGCGCAGGCTAACAAACCCTCAGCTTCAAGCTCAAGCTCTTTCCCTTCGGGGCTCAGTCCCTTCACCTTTACATATCGGGGACGCTCAATCTCCAGGGTAAGGTCGGGGAAGCTCAGGCACCCCTCTTCGGTAATCACAGAGCCTTCTTCCGTTTTAATATCAGGATTAATAAGGACTATCAGCTCTTCGGGATGTTCGCCCGCAGATATATCTACCGCAATTATCCGTTTCAGCTTCCCCACCTGAGGAGCCGCTAACCCGACACCCTCCGACGCATACATGGTCTCTACCATATCATCAATAAGACGACGGACCTCCTCATCAATCTTCTCCACTGGGTGGGACTTCTCCAACAGCAGAGGCTCACCATACTTGAGGATGGAAATAATTGCCACAGCTAATGCCCTCTTTGTAAGTCTTTTAAAAATTTATCATATCCCCACCTCAAAGTCAAGCCGGGAAGGAAGAGCCTGGAGAGATGCTACCTCTTCTCATGCCATAAGCCTCTCCCTCATGCCCAGGGGATACCTTGCCAGTATTCCTTCCATCTGCTATAATTAAGAAGTGGGATGTCCTTTTAAGGAAACAGAGTTCATCATTAGTGGACATATGGCTCAAAAATAAGGGATTTTCCACGCTTTAGGCTGAATAATAGTGGGTGGATTATTCTGAAGAAATATGGGGAGCTAAAAATAAATCCTTTGTTTTCAAAAAATTACAGCAGCAAAGTGGACCTTCTGAAGATTTTATCGACAGGCCACTGATAAGTAAAATAGCACTCCAGATGGAGTAAGCGGCATAAAAATTGCTTTATAACAGATTGGAAGAAAAAGATGAACCGTATTTAACAAAGCGAGGTGAGGAAGTCATGAAAAGACAGAATATCGGCAAGCAAGCAGGAAGACTCCTTTTAGCCCTGGTCGTTCTGGTATTCTTCGCAGGAACATCCTACACGCAGGGGGACGACGAGGGGCAAAACTATGTGAGGATAAGCTACATTGAGAAAGGGGTAACCCTGCAGCGAGCCACAGAAGTTGCCCCCGAGACTCCCATAATTAACATCCTCCTTATGGCTGGTGACCGGCTGTGGACCGACGAGAGCGGAAAGGTAGAATGCCAGTTCGAAAACGGGACCATTCTCCGTATGAACGGAAATACCAAGGTCGACTTCCAATCCATCTTTGATACCGCTGCTTCCTATAAGAGCTCTACCATACTGAGAATGTGGTCAGGAAGCATCTATTTGAAGACCGTAAACCTTGAAACACCCGACGAGAACTTCCAGATTGATACCCCCGCCTGCTCTGTTTATCTTATAAGCGATGGAACCTTCCGCATAGACCTGGACGAGGAGAACAACACCCGCCTGTCGGTCTACAACGGGGTAGCCGAGACAGTGAGCGAAGGGGAGTCGGCGCTGATCAAAAGCGGACAGAGATGCTATATCTCCCTCAACGAGTACCCCTCAGAGCCAGAGTCTTTCAATACCGCCAGCTTCGATAGCTTTGATGAATGGAACTACCAGAGAGAGGAGACCCTTTCAGTAGCAGTCAGCCAGCAATACATCCCCCAAGAGGCTACCTATTACATCTCCGAGCTTGAACCCTATGGTGCCTGGCATTACTACGCCCGCTATCAATCCTATGTCTGGCGTCCCTATTATATGGACAACTACTGGATCCCTTACACTTACGGCAGATGGAACTGGTATCCCTGCGGGTGGACCTGGATATCCTACTATCAGTGGGGATGGATCCCCTTCCACTATGGCTGGTGGGATTGGACTCCTCTGTGGGGCTGGGTGTGGGTACCGGGTACTTACTGGTCTCCTGCCTGGGTCTATTGGGCTGCCGGTTCTCACTACATCGGATGGACTCCTTATACCTATGGCTATTGGAGAAGTGGCATTTACGCCTCCATGTACAAGTACAATTACGGCAGATACAACCGCTTTGACTCTAAACACTGGACCTTCATCCCCAGAAATGCCATAGCCAATCCCGACATCCGCAAGGTAAAATATAGCGCAGAGCAGATAAATAAGCTGAATACTGCCGATGCTCAGTTCTATAATCCCAAGTCAAGGAGTTCCGTCGGAGAGTTGCAGCGACGAGCGATGTCTAAGTCTGGCTATAACCTCCCTTCGAATGTAGAGACCAAAACTCTCCCCAAGGATATAAACCGAGCTCCTCCTGAGGCGGAAAGAAAGGTCAAGGAAACTACCACCACATCGACCACCGAGAAGGGAAACGTTTTCAAGCAGACACCTTCCACTTCCGAGAAGAATACCGCTGTTACCAGCAAGGAAAAAGTTGCCCCAACCCAGCAGGAAAAAACAAAGACTCCTCCTCAATCCACATCTTCTCGTAAGGATACCTCTGTTACCAGCAAGGGAAAGGTGACCCCAACCCAGCAGCAGAAGACAAAGACTCCTCCCAAAGCCAAGAAGGTGAAATCTAAACCCAAGACTCCTCCTCCAACCGCCAGCAGCCGCTCCACATCCCAGACCTGGAAGGGGCTTTCTTCATCCTCCTCCTCGAGTTCCGCCAGCAAAGAGAATAGAATCACCACCTCTTACTCCCAGCAGCCGAAAAGCACCTCTTCCTCTTACCGTTACTCCAAAAGCTCCGCTCCGAGAAAAACTCCCTCACTCAGTAGCAGCTGGCCTTCCTCCTCCAAATCGGTCACCTCACGAAGCGCCAAAAGCTTATCATACAGCCCTTCCACTAGTTCCTCTATCAGAAGCAGAACTCCCTCACTCAGGAGCAGCTGGCCTTCCTCCTCTAATTCGGTCACCTCACGAAGCGTGAAAAGCACCTCCTCCACCTGGAGGTCTTTATCGTCCCCATCTTCTACCAGCCGTTACCGAACTTATAGCTCAACTCCCTCCAGTTATTACTCTCACTCTCAGCCGAGGTATCGAGTGCCGTCATACAGTCCGAGCCTCAAAAGCTCTTACCGCCCGAGCTACTCTTCCCCGACTATTAGTAGTAGGGGTAGCAGCAGCTTCCGGAGCTTCAGCGGGAGCTCCTCGATCAGAAGCGGAGCTGTCAGAAGCAGCACCCCCTCTCGTTCTTACAGCCCCTCCCGCTCCTCTTCTGTCAGAAGCGGCAGCAGCAAGGCGGTTAGGAAGCGTTAGCTTGTTGCATGATTCGCAACAACTCATTCCTCTGGCGAGAGGTGAGCAAGCCGTTGCGGGAGGCTAATTCAACAGTGACCGCTCCGAGCTTACGATAGACCTGCCACGCTATCTTATCAGCCTCCCGCAGCGCCTGGAGGTGGGCTTCAATTGTCGTAAGGTCACCCCGGACCACGGGTCCTGTCAAACCAGAGGCTACATCCAGCTTCTCTATATCCTCAAAGGTTCCTCTTATCAAGGGCATCAGAGCAGATACTCCCTCGGAGAGAGAAATTCCAATTTTCTCCCACAGGAGAAGGGAGAGCCATACCAGAGAAACCAGATAATTAGAAGCGATAGTGGCGCCGGCATGATAGAGGGGCTTATTCTGGGCAGATATGACCACCCCTCTTCCCCCGAGCGTTTCGGCCATCTCCAGAGCAGCCTGGCGCGCCCGGGCATCCCCTTCGATGAAAAAATGGCACCCCTTCCATCGGGCAACAGTGTGTGCGGGCTGAGGGAATGTGTGCAAGGGATGAAAAGACCCGATGGCACAGCCGACCTCCGCCAGGGGAGACAGAATATCGGAGCTCAAGCAGCCACTGCAATGATAAGCTATTCTCCCCTTCCAATCTATTTCGGTGCTCCTCAGCTCACGAACCACTGCGCCGATAGCCTGATCAGGGGTGGTGATAAGAATAATATCGCTATCCCCCACCGCCTCGGCGTTATCCCGACAGGGAACCCCTGCGGAGACAAACTCCACCGCTTGGCGGGCGGCTTCCTCGCTTGGGCACGACATTCCCCCAATGGAGTAGCCCCTCTGTTTAAGTAGATAAGCTAAAGTGGTCCCCACCCTGCCAGCGCCGATGATAGACACCTTATATCTTCCCACCATTCTCCCCCTTTCCTGCTGGAAGATAATCCTTTTTCAGGGAAAAATACCTGGAAATGCCTCTCTAATTATTATCCGAAACAACTTTAAGTGTCAAGAAAGAGAGGAGTGGGGGTTAAGCTTTCCCTTGACTTTTTGCCCTCCTCTCCCCTATAATTGTCCCTTAAGAAAAGGACGATGAGGAATCTTAAGTTAACCATTGAATACGAGGGTACCAACTATCATGGCTGGCAGTTCCAACCGAACCTTACCACCATCCAGGGTGTCATTCAGGAGAAAATCTTAACCATCACCCGAGAAAGAATCAAGCTCATCGGCGCCGGAAGGACCGATGCCGGGGTTCACGCCACAGGACAGGTGGCCAGCTTCCGCCTGAAAGGGGATATTCCGCTGCCCAATCTGTGGAAAGGGCTCAACAGCCTCTTACCTCCCGACATCAGGATAACTGAGCTTGAGCAGGTGGAGGACAGATTTCACGCTCGCTATCATGCTAAAAGCAAGGAGTATAAGTATCAAATATTTACCGGCAAAGTCCTGTCCCCTTTCCTCTGCCGCTATGTCTACCACCTCCCCTTTGATCTCAAGCTGGAGGAGATGTTCGCTGCCGCTGAGCTTTTCGTAGGGAATCACGACTTTACCCCTTTCAGCCCTGCTGTTCGCGGCAGAAAGAACGCCATTCGCGAGGTCTTCAGCTCATCCTTCATCCAGCAGAAGGAGATGCTTATCTTTAGGATACGAGCCAACGGCTTCTTGCAATATATGACCCGCAACATCGTGGGGAGCCTGATTGAGGTAGGCAAAGGGAAACTCAGCAGGGAGAACATTCAGGAAGCATTAAAAACCCCCGACCTCTCCGATTTGATCGCCCCCACTGCCCCTCCTCAGGGGCTTTTTCTGATGAAGATAGAATATTGACTCCCTTGACTTCTGACCGAGAGAGAATAATTGTTAATTGAACTCAAATATGATATAATTTTACAAATTTTTCATCATCGGTAAGTGAAATGGGCACGACGAATCATTCTCCTGACAGAAGGAAACAGCGGGAAGAAGAGCTTATGGCTCTGATAAACAGGGAAAAACTTCCCCAGCACATAGCTATCATAATGGATGGCAATGGGCGATGGGCGGAGAGAAGAGGGTTGAGAAGGGTTGACGGGCATCGAGCCGGGATAAAAGCAGTCCGAGAAGTGGTAGAGGCTGCTGCCAAACTGGGAGTTAAAATACTCACCCTCTATGCATTCTCGGTGGAGAACTGGAAAAGACCTCCGGAGGAGGTCAGCACTCTGATGAGCCTCCTTCGTATATATATAAAGAAGGAAACCTCCACCCTGGTGAAAAACAATATAAAACTGAATGTCCTCGGCAGAATGGAAGGACTCCCCAGGGAAGTTCAGAGTGACCTCCGACGGGCATTAGAGGCAACCCACCATTGCACCGGGCTCCTGTTTAACATCGCCCTCAACTATGGGGGGAGGACC
>JAOUOQ010000080.1 GCA_029880275.1 Candidatus Aminicenantota bacterium
CGCAGCAGTCGGGAGAGTGGCGGAAAAGAGGGGCATCCCTTTCCTTAGCATTCGCTCCGTACTCGACCCATTAGATCTTAGGATAGACCTCCCCTGGGAACATTTTATCGATAGGGGAGGGGAGGTGAAGTTTGGATACAAGGTCGTATACCTCCTCAAGAAGCCGTGGGTGGCTTGGCGATTTATGAGGATTTATAGAAATATGGGGCTGGCTTCTGCTGCTCTGGGTATGTTTATTTACCATCTCATCATCAATTGGGATAGATTTGCCCAATCGTAAAGATAGGCAGGGACTACTGACCCTCAAAGACTCTTCTGGGAGTAAAAAGGTTAGCGATCTAAAAGGGCTTCATTCGATGGATGTTGACTTCAAGGGGGAAAGTTCGGGTTGACTTCACGCCTCTAATGGGATTAAACTAAGTGGCTTGCTATGAATTTTTTAATTTTCTGAGGGGTGAGTTTTGTGCCTTCAAGAAGGATATGCGTAGTGACCTCTGATGTCCCCTTTGTCAGCGGAGGCCATCTGACCATTGCTCGCTCGTTGGTTCTCCAGCTGCGTGAGTTTGGCTACTATGCCGACCTGGTGCTCACTCCACAGAATCGATTTGGGCGGCAGTTGTCCGCTTATTTAGCCACCTGGCTCACCGATGTAGGGCTCACGGGGGATGAGGAGCGGATAGACCAGGTTATCTCCTTTCGCTTCCCCAGCTATGCGGTTCGTCATCCCCGCCATATATGCTGGCTGAATCATCGGATGAGGGAGTATTATGATCTGTGGGAAGCTTTTTACCCTACCTTGAGCAGGAAAGGGAAGGTTAAGGAGAAGACTCGCCGCTTTCTCATCCATAAGATTGATAATTACCTTTTGAAAAAGAGGGTCAAGAGACTCTATGCTCAGTCAAAGACCATCCAATCAAGACTCCTCCGCTGGGGAGGGATACCCTCGCAGGTGCTTTACCCCCCTGCGCCAGTGAGGAGATACCGCACCTCTGCTTACCAGAACTTTATTTTTGCCGTCTCTCGACTGGACAGGTTGAAACGGATGGACCTCCTGATAGATGCAATTGCTATGACAAAAAGCCGGGGGATTAGGTGCCTTATCGCCGGGGAGGGAAAGGAGGCGGACAATCTTCTTCGCAAGATAAGGGAGAAGGGGTTGGAAGGGAGGGTGAGATTGCTGGGATGGGTGGATGATAATACTCTAATTGACTATTATGCCCGATGTCGTGGGGTATTTTTCGGTCCTTTGAATGAGGATTATGGGCTGGTTACCTTAGAGGCTTTTAGCTCCCGCAAGCCGGTCCTCACCTGTCAGGACAGTGGAGGACCATCCGAGTTGGTTGAGGATGGGGTATCAGGTTTCGTTGTCCCTCCCGTGCCCGCTATGATAGCCGAAAGGATAGACCTGATGGCTGAAGACCCTGCTCTTTGCCAGCAGATGGGGGAGAAGGGCTTTGAACTCGCGCTCGGGATAACCTGGGAGAAGGTCATCCAGGAGCTCACAAGGGAATAGCGTTCTCCCGACAGTAGGTGTCCTTTTTTATCTGGAGCTTACCGATGGTAGAGCACGGAGCTGATGACAAGATAAGCCCTAAACTTTACCCGTTACCCACCATTTATCAGATATATCTCACACTTTACAAGGCGTTCGGTCCTCAGCATTGGTGGCCCGCCGAGAGCCCGTTTGAGGTGATAATGGGCGCCATTCTCACTCAAAACACTGCTTGGGTAAATGTGGAGAAAGCTCTGGCAAACCTTAAGGAAGCGAAGATTTTCGACCCCCAGTCTCTCTATCAGACCGACCTTGAGACCCTTTCCCGTCTGATCCGACCCGCCGGCTACTTCAATCAGAAGGCAAGGAAGATTAATAATTTTCTCCACTTTTTATTTTCCGCTTATGAGGGAGAGCTATCCCGCATGTGGCAGGAAAGCCTGGAGAGTTTGAGGGAGAAGCTATTAAAGGTACCGGGAATTGGGGAGGAGACTGCCGATTCCATCCTCCTATATGCCGGGAGTAAGCCTATTTTTGTAATTGATACTTACACCATGCGGTTAGTTAAGCGTCATCAACTGCTCAAGGAGAAGGATAACTATGGCGAGCTTCAGCGGCTGTTTATGAAGAATCTCCCCCGAAATACCGAGATTTATAATGAGTATCATGCCCTGCTCGTGCACCTTGGTAAAGAGTTCTGCGGTAAAAGGAAACCTCTTTGCCAACAATGCCCCCTGCGTGGATACCTGAATAATGTAAAGGAGGACTTGTAATGGTTGTTCCCTCTAAGAAAACCGTGAGGAAGGGGAGGTGGCTTTTCTCCAGGAGGCGGGTGGGAGGCTTCTGGCTCGGCATCGTTCTTTTTCTAATGATGCTTCTGCTTCCAAGACCTGCAGGAATGAGCCCTTCTGCTCAGAAGATGGCGGCTATTGCTCTGCTTATGGCTTGCTGGTGGATCAGCGAGGCAATCCCCATTGCGGCGACCGCTTTGGTGCCTCTGGTGGCTTATCCCCTGTTGAAGATTCTCCCCACCAGCGAGGTGGCACGCTCTTATGCTACCCACAACATCTTCCTCTTTATGGGGGGCTTCTTCATATCGATGGCCATGCAGAAGTGGAGCCTCCACCGAAGGATTGCCCTCCATATCATTAACTTGGTGGGGGTCAAGCCCAGTCGCATTGTCCTCGGCTTTATGCTGGCTACTGCCTTCCTCTCGATGTGGGTTTCCGATACGGCTACGGTAATGATGATGTTTCCCATTGCCCTGTCTGTTGTCTCTCATGCCGGAGTAATAGGGGAAGGGGAAAGTGTCAATAGGCAGAGGAGTAATTTTGGCTTTACGCTTATGCTGGGTATTGCTTACTCATCGGTCATAGGAGGAGTGGGCACTTTGGTCGGCACTCCTCCGAACATTATATTTGCCGGCACCCTGCGGACCCTCTTTCCTGGGGCAGGGGAGTTCGACTTTTTCCACTGGATGATGGTGGGAGTTCCTTTTGTAGTGCTTTTCATACCTATTGCCTGGTTTTATCTGGTGCGAGTTGCCACATCTACCAGCAAGCAAGAATCGCTAGGCAGTGGGGATATTATAAAAAAAGAGATAAAGAAGTTGGGCGCCATGACCCGTGGGGAAAGATATACCCTTATCATCTTTGCTACCACTGCCTTTCTCTGGATATTCCGAAGCAATATTCCCATAGGGAAAGTGGTAATTCCCGGCTGGGCTGACCTTCTGGGGATTGGGCAATATGTTCATGACTCCACCGTAGCCATCGCCATGGCACTGGTTATGTTTTTTCTTCCGGTGGACATTCGTAAAGGGGATTTTCTATTGGATTGGGAGTGGGCGAAGCGAATACCATGGGGGATACTTATTTTATTTGGGGGCGGATTTGCCCTGGCAAGTGGCTTCAGCCAGACTGGCCTGGCGGGCTGGATAGGGGGTAATTTGAAGGGATTAGGAGCGGTTCCGGTGTTCGGCATGGTCTTGTTGGTCTCCCTACTGATGACCTTCCTGACGGAGGTCACATCTAACACCGCCACGGCAACAACCTTTATGCCGATCTTAGCGGCCACTGCCTTAGCCGTCAGGGTACATCCCTTTATGCTGATGATTCCGGCCACTATGTCAGCTTCTTGTGCTTTTATGCTTCCGGTAGCCACCCCTCCCAATGCCATAGTTTTCGGCAGCGGATACCTGACCATCCCCAAGATGGCGAGAGTGGGTGTGGTAATGAACTTTATCGGAGCGGCTTTGGTCTTTATTATTATGTATTTTCTGGCAGTCCCCCTGCTGGGGATTGAGCCCTTGGGGCTTCCCTCATGGGCGCAGTAAAGAAAGTTCAATAGCGGAGGAATTTTCTTATGGATATGAAACTTCCCATTAATCCCACCAGTGTTCCTCCGCTAATTATCCCCAGCCAGTATTCTAAGGGAAGGAAGGTAAACAGAAGGAAGCCAAAGAGCAAATTGTAAGAGAGGGCCAGATAATAAGATACCAGCCGGTAAGAGAGGTAGAGAATCCCAATAGAAATGATGCCCGCTATGAAGCCCTGGAGCATACCCTCCACCAGGAAGGGACCTTTGATAAACCAGCTGGAAGCTCCCACCAGCTTCATAATATCTATTTCGTCCTTCCGAGCATAGGCGAGTAGTCTAATTACATTAGAGGTGGTAGAGACGGCGGAGAAGACCAGCACTCCCACCAGAAATATCCCTATGACCCTGAGGAGCTTCATAACGGTGCTCAGCCGTTCTATCCACTGGAGGTCGTAGCTGACCTCCTTAACTCCGTCCAGCCTTTGCAGACTGCTGGCTAATCTCTTTACCCCATCAATTGTCTGATACTCTTTTTTTATCTTTAGCTCGTAGGATGGTGGAAAGGGGTTACCACCTATATCGTCGGGGAGGGTCCGGAGGGAAGGGAAGAGGGTGTGGAACCTTTGCAGAGCCTCTTGTTTGCTTATATACACAAATTCTTCTATCTCGGGGAGGATACTCAGCCTCTCTTGTACATAAAGAAGAGCAGGTTCGGAGAGGTTTTCCTCTAAATATATGTTGACCTGGACATTCTCGCTCCAGCGCGCTAAAATATGGTTGAAATTTGTCGATAAAACTAAAAATACACCCAGCACATACAGGGAGACTATAATAATGGCGATGGAAAGGAAGTTAGCCCCCTTATTGTGCCACAGGCTTGACCATCCCTCTCGCAGAAAGTATTTAATCGCTCGGAACATCAACCTTTAATACGAGTTTACACTAATAAATTAAGGATGAGTTAATAATATCTGACTATTCTCCCTTTGTCTAACATTATTACTCTTTTGTTAGATATACATCCAATCAGCGCCGGATTATGGGTAGCAACGACCACAGTGGTTCCTTTCTGGTTGGCTTCTTCAAAGAGACGCATAATCTCCATGGAGAGCTCGGGGTCGAGGTTACCCGTAGGCTCATCAGCCAGGAGGAGAGCCGGGTCGTTGATGAGAGCCCTGGCTATAACTACCCTTTGCTGCTCTCCACCCGAAAGCTGAGGGGGCAAAGACTTCATCTTATGGTGTATATCGACCATTCGTAGCATATTGAAGACTTTTTTCTTGGTTACTGATACGGGAACTCCGAGGATTTTTAAGACAAAGCTTACATTATCAAAGATAGTCTTGTTATTCAGCAACTTGAAGTCCTGGAAGACGATGCCCATACTGCGCCGCAAGTAGGGTATTTTGCTCGGGGGGAGCTTGGCTATGTTTCGTCTGTTGACCAGAATTTGCCCCTGGGTGGGGAGCTCCTCCCGATAGATGAGCTTCAAAAAGGTAGTCTTGCCCGCACCGCTGGGTCCCGAAATGAAGACAAACTCCCCTTTGCGGATATGAAGCGAGATATCTATAAGGGCAGGAGACACAGGGTCATAATTTTTGAAAACATTGAACATCTGAATCATGGCTCTCTACCCTTGACCTTCTCTATACCACAAATATTTTAATTTATAGAAATAGAAATTACAAGGAGATTACATCTTTGGGCTGCACATTATTAACCACTCGACACATTAGTCCAAACCGTATTGTAATCTTTACTTTTTCTTTGACATACGCATTATCCTATGATATTTTTTTAGATTAATACAGTTCTGGTTAAGGCAGATAAGCGAGTAACAGCGGCTTTCTCTAAGGGAGACATTCGTGCTAAGTGAGGGCGGCTAACCTTTAGCACCAGAATTCTACAGAAAGGAGGGATGGAATTCTGTCATCACTTGATGAGAGAAATCTGTTATAATATAAAATTGAAAGGGTTGCTTAAGCCAGAAGGTGGGTTTGTTCCATCTGGCTAAGTAAGCAAGAACAGGGTAGGACAGTGCGGAGATTTTTTTTAGCACTCATAATGTTGATGGTGAGCTTCGGTCTGCATACCTCCTGCTCTCAGCAGGATGAAAGGGAAAGGTTGAGAAGAGAGACCGAAGAGAAGGAATATTCCATTCTTAGAAACAACATGGTAGAAAAGCAGATTATAGGCAGGGGTATCCAGGACCTCAGGGTGATAAAGGCGATGCGGAAAGTCCCCCGGCATCTGTTTGTCCCGGAAAGTGATCGGAAGTCCGCTTACAGCGACCGCCCCTTAACCATTGGCTATGGTCAATTTATATCGCGTCCCTATATCATAGCTTTGATGACAGAGGCTCTGGAGCTGGAAGGGGGCGAAAAGGTGCTGGAGATAGGGACCGGCTCCGGCTATCAATCGGCAATTATGGCAGAGATTGTCGGGGAAGTGTACTCCATTGAAATCATCAACGAATTAGCCAATCAGGCTAAGCAAAGGCTTGATCAACTCGGCCATGAAAATATTCATATTAAGGTAGCTGATGGATACCACGGATGGAAGGAATTTGCTCTGTTTGATGACATCCTGGTGACCGCCGCTCCTGACCATATTCCTCTGCCTCTTCTTGAACAGCTAAAGGTTGGGGGGCAGATGATTATTCCTGTGGGTGAGCTTTTTCAGGAGTTAATCCTCCTGACCAAAACATCTGAGGATTACCAGGAGCAGCGAATCATACCGGTTAAGTTCGAACCTATGACGGGGGAGGCAGAGAAGAAGAGCGAAGTGCCCCCTGATTAACAGAGTTGCAAAGATGATTTTTCATCTTCTATTAGTGCTGTGGAGAAGGTGGTGCCCATGAAGAAAGAAAAAGAGCTTTCACCTGAAGATAAAATGGGGGAACTGGTCTCCCTTTGCAAGCGCCGGGGATTTGTATTCCAGAGCAGCGAGATCTATGGAGGATTGGCCGGCTTCTGGGATTACGGACCCCAGGGGGTGATACTGAAAAAGAAAATAAGCGACCATTGGTGGGAGAGTTTGGTCTATCGCCGCGATGATGTCGTGGGGCTGGATAGTTCTATAATAGCACATCCGCGGGTATGGGAAGCTTCGGGGCATGTGGAGTGCTTCCACGACCTGATGGTCGATTGTAAGGAGTGCAAAAAGCGCTTTCGCACAGACCAGATCAGTGGTGATAAATGCCCCGAATGCGGCGGCGAGTTGACCCCTCCACGGCAATTCAACCTGATGTTTCAAACGCATATAGGACCCTCCTCCGATACCCAATCGCTGAGCTACCTGAGACCGGAGACAGCGCAGTCCATCTTCACCAATTTCAAGAACATCCTTGCCAGCTCCCGGCAGAAGCTTCCCTTCGGAGTTGCCCAGATAGGGAAGGCTTTCCGCAATGAGGTTACTCCACGGAATTTCATCTTTCGCTCCCGGGAATTTGACCAGATGGAGATGGAATATTTCATCAATGCCCAGGAAAGCAAAAAGTGGTTCGATTACTGGGTTCAGGAGAGGTTCAACTGGTACATCGAGCTGGGAATAAAGAAGGAGATGCTGAGGCTGCGTCCCCATTCCAAGGATGAATTAGCCCACTACGCCAGAGAGTGCGTAGATGTTGAATACAACTTCCCCTTCGGCTGGCAGGAGCTGGAGGGGATTGCCGACCGAGGGGATTTCGACCTCAAGCAGCACATAAATTGCTCCAAGAAGGACCTCAGTTATTACGATGATGAGACCAAAGAGAGGTTCATCCCCGCGGTCATTGAAACCTCAGCCGGGGTGGACAGAACATTTCTCACGGTTCTGGTCGATGCCTTTCATGTGGAGGAGCTGGAGAACGGGGAGGTGCGAAACCTCCTCAGTTTGAATCCTAAGTTAGCCCCTGTTGAGGTGGCGGTGTTTCCTCTGGTCAAGAAGCTCAGGGAGCCGACCATCAAACTCGAGCGAGAGCTCAAGAAGGTGTTCAAGACATTCTACGATGAGAAGGGAGCTATCGGTCGCCTCTACCGGCGTCAGGATGAGATAGGAACCCCTTTTTGTGTTACCTTTGACTTCCAGTCTCTGGAGGATAATGCGGTTACTGTCAGGGACCGGGATACCATGCTTCAGGACCGGGTAACCGTAGATAAACTGAAAGATTACCTCGGGGAACGCCTGAAATAATGGAATATTTC